>NZ_WWHU01000002.1 GCF_009862785.1 Gordonia sp. SID5947
GTGACCAGTCCTACGGCGGTGCGCCACCTTCGGGCACTCGAAGCTGCAGGCTTAGCCCAACGGGTCGGCGCTGGACGGAGCACTGCGTGGGTGGCACGTTCTGACACCTCGCTCGACGACGCGGCAGACGCGACAGGCGCTTTGGACCGGGCACAGCAGATCGGGGCGCGGTAGTTGCAGAGCGGCGATGCTGGCATGCAGAAACACGCTCTGAACAGGCCCGAAGTAAGCGTGGTCTGGTGGTGCTCCGCTCCCGGCTGACCCACCCCGACGCTGCGACAACTGTGCTGCCATTCACCACAGCACCAGCCTCGTCGCGCCGAGGCGCTGATCTGCAACGGCGCCTCGGCAGCCGATTGGCGCCGCGGGCGGCGGCTGCCGAGGATGGATGATGGAAGCCCGTTGAGCCCTTCGGAAGTCCGAACTCCCCAGCTATGTGAGCACGCTGGGCTATGTGAGCACGCTGGGCTACGTGAGCACGCAGGGCTACGTGAGCACGCAGGGCTACGTGAGCACGCAGGGCTAGATATGCACCGTAGCTAGGGTATTGAGCGTAGCTACCGTTACTAGGCGAGCTATGGAAGCTAGCTTATCTACGGAAGCTAGCAAGAGGATCGTTTGTCAGTTGTGGCGTGACGCTGCAGTTACGCAGGCTATTTCTACTTGGGCATGTCTACCGACACGCACTCTAGCTTCCCTCGCTACGCGAGCTAGCCACGGTAGCCTAGCGCCCATAGCTCTGCTAGCAACCGTGAATGTCGCCAGAATGGAGAACTCAACGATGCAGCCGCGAAAGATTGCCATCGCGAATCAGAAAGGGGGAGTCGGAAAGACAGCCACCGTGCTTGGACTTGCATCGGCGGTCAGCGCCAGTGGTGGGCACGTGCTCGTCGTTGACATGGACCCCCAGGGGAACGCGACCACAGGACTCGATATCACGGTCGATGATGACACCGCCACATCGTTTGATCTGATGTCTCACAGTCAAGAGGGACTGCCGGCGACGCGGTGATCGCGACGCCGTGGGAGCGCGTCGACCTGATACCGGCGAGTGTGGCCCTGGCTAACATCGAAGCTGACGGCGCAAATGACCTGATTTTTCGCCTTGATCTGGCATTCGAAGGCGTCGATCTCTCCCCATATTCGGTCGTTCTGTTCGATTGCCCACCAAGCCTCGGGAAGCTCCTATTTGCAGTACTTTGCGCCGCCGACGGGGTAGTGGCAGTTACTGAGCCGACGATCGACAGTGTGCGTGGCGTGGGGAATCTCGAAGAGACCATCCGTAACGTCACCCGACGGCCCAATCCCACGTTGACCTTCGACAAGATAATCCTCAGCCGACGCCGCAACACCGGTGAGCACAATTACCGTGAGCAAGAATTGCGAGAGGTGTATGGCGAGCTGGTCGCGAAGACATCAGTACCTGAGCTTGCCGCTCGCCAGGACGCGCACAGCGCGCACACGCCGATCCACAGCTTCCGGGGTGGTCGGGCCATCGCTCTGCAGTTGGCCTACTCCGACCTCCTCGCAGAACTCGATCTGAGCGAGAAGGTCAAGGAAACAGCATGAACGTCAATCGAGCACCTGCAATCGGCCGGAATCGCCATCCCGGCGAAGACCTTCCGGATCGACCGCAGCCAACAATTCACCCGCGTGGCCGAAGATCAGCCCTCGTCGTTAGCTACAACTGCCGCAGTCGTCGACGAGGTAGCCGAGGCAGGGGAGAAGATGACCGAGCAGCACAATGTTCGTATTCGCCCGAGCGTGAAGGCGCGCGCAATCCGAGGCGTGAGCAAGCTGAGGTATGAGACTGGAGATACGAGCATCAGCTTGCAGTCGATCACGGATAGGGCACTCGATGAGTATCTCAAGAAGCACGGGTGCTAGCTAGTCTAGCTACCGTAGCTAGTACTGCCAGCCTGGCAGAATCCTAGGCGCGCCGATGGCCGAAATCTCCGTGGGCCTTGCGCCGCTGCCGTCCGAATCCGCCGTGCGCCGTGTGAGTTGCGGAGTCGCCGTTGAGATGGAGGAGCGACCTTCGCGTCGTATGGTGAGGGTGGGCCTGGGTCGATTGCCGTCTTCTCAGGTCGGTAGGTGACATTCAATCTGAATAGGGGAGTAGGGACCCATGCGCATCCGAACCACTCGTGGACGTGGCCGATCCGTCGCACTTGCTATGTCAACCGCTGCAATGATTACCGCCGCGGCATCAGCGCTCACCGGCGCCGCATCGGCTCAGCCGACAGAAGCGCCTCGACTATCAGCCTATGGCGACGACATCTGGACCTTCGGCAACCACGCCAACTGTCGCGGCACAATTCATGTGAGCGCGAAAACCGATCCCGCCAACCAGGGCGAGTGTTCGTCTCCTACCGACCAAGCGCCTTTACCGGCGACGGCCCCCAATGGAGCCGCAACCCGGTCTGCACCACACGCGCATTCGCCAACTGGACAATCCCGAACGTCTATCACTGGAGTGCACCTATCAGCGCCGGCCCACGCGGCGGAAAGCCGGTGACCCAGGTGCTGCGAACCGGCGGGGGACTGCGAGCCATCGGCTTCGCAACACCAGCAATTCCGCAAAAGCCCGTGCAGTACACCCTGATTGTTCCCTAGCCCCCGTGACGAGTGCTCAGCCCGAATCAAGGTTTGTCCGTGGCGATTTGCGATGTATCCGCCGGGACCATCGTATTAGTCCAGCCAGAGTCGGTAGATAGGTGGCCGAAACATTGATGTGGCGGGTGGCGTACGAAACTGGCAGCCGCCGAAGCGTCAACGAGCGGCGCTGGCAGATTTGACGCTCATCGTGCGGCCGCCGGGCCGACCGTCGGCCGTCCAGGTCTTTCACCGCAGACGAGGCGGGCGCCGACGAGGAATGCGCCACAGAGACTGGCGCTCAAGTCGAACACCTTCCGTGACAGGGCGATTGTAAACGAAACCTAGGAGGCGGTCAGTGGCGTCGATGCTGAAGCGTTGCGGGATCGGTCTCGGCGCACTCGTTGGCATCGGCGGCGTCTACGCCGCGCCGCCCATCATCTACTCCTGCGCGGTCACCAATGAGAACTGGGGAGACTTCTGGAGAGCCGCCGCAACACCTTACGGCGCCACGACCGCAGGACTCTTCGCACTCTCGGCCGGCGGCCTGGCTTTCTACAACGGACACCAAGAACGCAAAGTAAACCAAGCCGTCGAAGACCGCCGACACGACGCAGATACCATACGCACCCTCAGGGAGCGATACACCGCTGCGGTCGAACAACTCGCTAACGACTCGACAACGATTAGCCAGGCCGGCGTCTACGCCATAGCGGCACTTGCCGACGACTGGCTCCGCATCAATCAGATCGCCGATGCCCAAGTGTGCATCAACCTGCTCTGCGCCTACCTGCGTAGTACGCCTGACGCCAGCACCACCGAACCCCCGCCGGATCAGCCGGTGCGCGACACGATCATGCGCACGATTGCCGCCCACCTCACTGTCCCCGACTCCGACCCGACGAGTCAGGCGGAGCGGAGTCAAAAACTTGGCGAGACCTCGACTACGACTTCACTGGAGCGCACCTGCACGACGTCAACCTAGACAGAGTCGTCTTCCGCGGTGAACGCACGGACTTCGCTGACGTGCACTTTCACGGGCAGCAGGCCTCATTTAGAGAGACTGAATTTCGGTCGAGCAGAACACGTTTCGAACGCGCGGAGTTCCACAGCCGAGTCGCCTCTTTCCAGGAGGCGAAGTTCCACAGCATGCACACAGCATTCTTTGAAACAAATTTCAACGGTGTATCGACCTTCTTCACCAACGCCCAGTTCCATGGTGACGCCATCCATTTCGAGGGTGCGATCTTCATGAACCGAACGGTCACCTCGTTCGCGGGCGCACAGGTGTGGTGTCGAAAGGACATCTCGTTCGATCTCGCAGAGTTTCACTCATCGAGGACTACATTCGACTCGGCGCAGTTCCACACCCCGGTTGCCACATTCGCCGACGTACAGTTCGACAGCCGCCGCACGTCCTTCGAGAATGTTCAGTTTCACGCCGACCAAACTTCGTTCATGCGCGCGGGGTTCGACGGAAAGAACACCTCGTTCCGCGGAGCCCAGTTCCTGGGCACGAGCCTGATCTTCGACGAAGCCAAGTTCCTTGCCGACACGACGTCGTTTATCGAGGCTGCGTTCGGCAGCTCAAGCACCTCCTTCAGAGCCGCCAGCTTCAGTGGGCTTGGAGCGACCTTCCGTCAGGCTAAATTCGCGAGTGACACCACGATCTTCGCATTTGTCAACTTTGAGACGACGCACCTCTGCGAGTTCGACGACCCAGGCGCGTGGAAGAACATGGTGTTCGACTGGGACGAAGATCTGAGCAAAAAGCCCGACCGCGTTGTACCTGCTGAGTGGCCTCCGCGTGTCAGTAGGCCCAATGATGAAGCCGCAACTAGCACCTAGCGTTGTCCCATCTCCTTGTCACCCGCGAGGGTCGCCGGTGACCTCTGCCGATCCAAGTTTGGATTCCAGCCGGGATAACGGAGTTCCCGCCGATGCGCCGGGGCCCGGGGGTGACCGCGATCGCGGTGGCGATGGCGGTCGTTCCTGTTGCCCATGCGGGTCAGCCGGCGCACTCGGCGTAGATGTCGGTATTGGGGGCAAACACACGATGACGGCCGAGGTCCTCCAGGGGCCCTGAGGGCACCCAAGTCAGCCGGACCGGATCAGTCCGGGTCGAGCCGTCGGAACTGGTGGTGGTCATCATTCTGTGGTAACTCGCGCGATGCTAGCGGTCGCTTTCGATCACTTTGTTTAGCCAGAGCAGACTCCCACCAAACGCCGGCGCCGCAGCCAGTAGCGACTCAGGGACTGACCGGCACGCTGCGTAGGTTAGGGCTCCCGCAGCTACCGCAACGATCATGGCGATCATGATCAGTAGCGCAGACCGGGCGGTGAGAATGTACTCAGTTGGTTTCTTCGAACCCGCCGTCATCGCGTGCTCCATTCGTTTGTATGACCAGAGGTTGTAACCTCGTAGGTCGACGACAAGGAGACACCCCACGCTATTTCCCCAGGTAGAGCCTAGAAAATTCTTTTTGAAGAAATCCGTGGGGTGAACGGTCCGGGCGTATATACAAGGTGTCGACTGTGCTTTTCCGGTCGACTCGACGAGCTTGCGAGGAGAGCGAGTGGAAAGGCCCAGCCGAGACCTGGCAAGGGATCGGCGATAGGAACGGTGCCCGAACGGAGGTGAGTGCGGGGTGGCTGGGAGTTCGGGTCCAGACGATGATCTACAACCCGCACATGGGTATAGCGCCAGCTGTGTTTGCGAAGAAGACGACCCTGGCTCCTGTGGGTGGTGTCTTGCTAACCCCGGCGATGCGCTCACGCTCTCGACCGCCGAGCTCGCGGATGGTGAAGCTACGCCGGACCAGCAGGACGAGATCTCGGAGCGAGAAGAGCGACTCCTACGACTTGCCGCGGACCGAGAGACCTTCGAACGTCTCCTCGCCGGAGGTTTCGCGGGCCGAGATTGGGACCGCTACGCCGAAGCATTGGCCGGCTACGGCATGGCGGTCATGAACGCCTGGCTATTCACTGGATACATTTTTGCGTTGACCGCAGCTAAGAATCGGCGCGTGCAACCGACCGACGAGGACCGCGACGCGCTACGCACGACACCCACGTTGCGCGAGGAGATCTCCGACGCAGTTGTGGTGCAAGCACTCATCCTGTTCCGGACGAAAGCGCTTGCTGGCAGTGGCTGGAACCCAGAAGGTGGCGCCTCGATCACCACGTACTTCATGGGCGCCTGTGTGCTGAGTTTCGCCAACGAGTTCAATCGCCACCAGCGCGCCGAGAACCGGTGGAGGAGCATCAATCGGATGGACGCCCTTCCAGACGACGCGGGCTTCATGTGGTCAACAAGCACCAGCGATCCAGCCGGGATAGCAGCGGAGAACGACTTTGTTACGCGGTTGATGGACAGCCTGTCGACCCGCGAAAAGGAAATGTTGAAACTCCACCTCGAAGGCTATGACTTCGCTGAGATCGCCGAGATCACAGGTGATAAATCCGCGAGAAAGGTGGAGGGCGTGCTCTACCGGATGCGCAAGAAACTCAAGGGCAACAATCAACAGCCAGAGGCGGAGGAGGTGACCCGCGATGAGTGAGCAACACGAGGACATAGAAGCCCTGATCGAGCGGTCATCACTAGGTACTGCGGGCGCGCGAGCTCTTCGGAAACGCACCCCGTCAGACGTCACCCGCGAGATTCGTCGACAAGCATCGATCATCGACACAACTGCACACGATGCGCCGTCCTCGCCGCCAAAAGAGACTAGCGGTACAAGTGACGATTCTACGTGGATGGCCGAACTCATCACTACAGCGGTGGCAGCTGTGGACGATAGTGATTCACGCCGATCGGGACCGGTTCAGACGGAGCAGATGTTGGCGCGGCGACAGCCATCTAATCGGTATCCGGTGAGGCTGGCGGGTGTTGAGCTGGACGAGGCGGTTCGCGCTGCAGGGCAGGGCGATCGTGTCGCGCTCACGTCAGTTCTCGAGAGTGTGAAGGGTCCGATCTTGCGCTATTGCCGAGGGCGAATTGGAGTCGGAGAGCGGCATTTGTTCTCCGCCGACCATATCGCGCAGGAGGTGTTGCTGGCGGTGTTGACAGCATTGCCCCGGTATCAGGACCAGGGCAGGCCGTTCATGGCCTTCGTATACGGGATCGCCGCCCACAAGGTCGCTGACGCCAAGCGCATCGCCGGCCGGGTCAGGGTCGAGACCGTAGTCGCGGTTCCCGAGGCGGTGTCGGCCACCGACGGACCCGACCGGATGACTTCCAACTCCGACACCGACCGCATGCTGGCGCTCCTCCGGACATTGCCGGACAAACAGCGGGATGTGCTGTTGCTGCGGCTGGTTGACGGTTTGTCGCTGGAAGAGACGGCCGACGCGGTTGGCGCTACCCCGGGTCAGGTCCGTGCCGCACAGCACCGCGCGTTGGCGACGCTCAAAGAGGAACTCAAAAAGGCGCCGGAGCAATTGTCGACAGTGCGTGAGCGCCGCGAACTGTGATGGCAGGGCACTGAGCTACTCGCTAACGACACGGGGATGATAGTACCCGCGTTTCTGGACACCGCCCGGAGTGAGAGCACGTGACAGACCCAACGGTGCCACACCGACCGCGCACCGGCCAGGGCTGGGAAAAACTCGTGGGTTCAGGCAGCATCCAACCCCTGGACAGGGAGGTTGACTGATGTGGGGATGGCTCGCGCTGATCGTGGTGCCGCTGCTGGTGTGGCAGATCGTCGGCCCGAAAGGGCTGGGGCGGAACGTATCAGTGACTCCCTTCCTGTGGGTCGAGCGCTTCGGCGATGGAGTCCAGTGTGCGCGGGCTGCTGGCCTGCCATGCAGACTTGAGGCGCGAGGCTTCCGACGGGGTGAGCGCCCGACCCAGGAGGCCTCCGAAAATGAGGGACACCGCCACGATCCCGTCCAGGGACACCTCGTCGCCAGTCGGGGGAGTGGCAAGGTATCCGCAGTCAGCCAGCGCAGCATCCAACACGACCCGGTAGGACGTGGCGGTCACCTGGGCAACCGCAACCAGGTTGTCGTGGGTCGGTAGGGCGCGAATCTCCTTGCGCCACAGGTTTAGATTCATTCGGCTCATGCCGATCTTTGTTGCGATCGCCCCATCCGACAGTCCGGAGCGGCGCTTGTAGTCGTCGACGATGCCGGCGAGGGAGTGTCCCATTTGCGGTGTCACAGTCTCACCTTCGCTGCCACTACGACGACTGTCAAGTAACGCTAGCCTAGCGGTGTAAACTGTTACTTTACATAACGTACGTTATCGGCTCTAAAAGGAGACGAGTCGAAACAGATGAGAGAACTCGGCCCTCGGCATCTTGAGTAACTGTGCCGGTCGGGTCAGCGTGCCGGTTGTCGTTGACGCTCAGCGTCTTAGTCCTCGCACGTCACCGTTGGTTTCTCCAAACAGATGAGAGATTCTCGCGTCAGTCTGCAGCCGCCAGAGCCGAGTTGGAGTGCGTAACGGGCCTAAGGTGGGTCTCGTGACAGTCGACGAGTGCGAGTCAGGAGGGCTCTCAGTGAGAACTCTCCTGCGGTCAACAGAAACGGTATGAGGGACGAGTATGACGGTACTTACGTGTGAGGGATGCGAGGAGCCGATCGAAGATGAGAGCTCCCATCTCGACTTCAACGGGGAGGACTGGCACGAGGCCTGTTTCGAGGTCAGCGGGTCCCCGTCGTATTGCTGCGGAGCGATCTACGAATCCGGTGAAGTCGTCTGTGCGAGCTGCGGTGATCCGCTGTAGCGGCTGGAAACATCTGGCATTCGCGAGGACAGCACGGCGGCTAAAGCTCCATTTCGTCCTCAGCCTCGCACCAATGATCGCCATCGTGTCCGGTCTCTAGACGACAAAACAGACCCCCAACTTCCTTCCGTCCGTACGGGAGGTACAGCGGTTTGAGACGAGAGACCGATGGAACTTTCGGACAGGTGGTGCAACGCTCTCGCCGGACGGTGACGGCGAGCAGGCGGTGCGGTGGCAGGAGGTCGCGGCAGCTTTCGGCGCGGTCTACCACCCCGCGATGGAATGGCACGCGATATCGACCGATCTCAACGCCGGCGGGAACATGTGGGGCGAGGCGCGCAGCAAACATCTGGCAAGCTGATGCGGACAACACTGCATTCATCGAGGAGAGCTCGCTCATGGCCACAGTGCGGCGCATCGTTCCGGTCATCGTGGCCGCGGCAGTCCTCGGAGCTGCTGGTTGTTCCTCAGACGACACGGCCGAAACTTCAGATCAGTCAACGTCGATGCACGCGTCAGTCGGGGCGGACGCGACCCCCACCGTCGATGCAGCAAATCCAGGTTCGACCGAGCTGGACGCGGCGGCCGTGTGCGAGAAGATCGTCGAGTTAAAGGTCGGGGCGAATTGCACAGAGTCCGAGCCCACGGGGCTCGGCATCGGCGCCACCGAGAAGTACGAGTTCGAGTTGCCGTCGGTCCCCGGCGAATCCGGCCAGGTCCTCGTGTTCTCGGACAGGGCGATCTACGACAAGACCGTCGACGCTTACGACGAGGCAGCATCGCTCGCTGGCCCGCATCGATACGGATCACCGAACGCCTTGGTATTCGTCCAGATCAATGAGGGCCTCCCGGCGGACGAGGGGCAGAAGGTCGAACAGTTGGTCGCGGGTCTCTAGAGCACAAGTCGCACTCGCGGGTCGCTCCATCTGGTTCGGCGCTATGTGACCCACAGCTGTAGTCGGACGTGTGCTGGCACAGTGAGTCCATGAGCATTACGATCCCGACCGTCCTGCAAACTGACGATCCCACCGCTGCGGCAGCGGTCCTTCGGTGCTATTTCGGTGACCCTTACCCGGGGACCGCATACACTGGCGCCACCTTCGACAATTGGGACTCCACCGGCACCAGAGCCGCGGACGCCAACATCTTCACTGCCGACGACTTCATCGCCATCGGATTCTTATCCGTCAATGCCGGCCCTGCGGCGGCACGAGAGATTCTGCGTGACCAGCGTGACGAGTTCGTCGAATATTTGACCGCTGTCGGAGTGGACCGCGACCTCGCCGACGAACCCGGCCCCATCGACCTCACCTGGCCGGCCTGGCTGCTTGACACCCGGCTCCGATCCGTGCGAGGTATCGGCACCACCATTGCGTCGAAACTGATCGCCCGCAAACGTCCCCGGCTCTACCCCATTTGGGACGAGGTTGTCGTCGACGTCCTCGGTACCCGCGGAGGGCCACACCTCGCCCCTATCCACCAGGCACTGCGCACCGATGCTGATCTTCGCCGGCGCATCCGCGGTGCCCGCACGGAAGCCAGGCTCCCCGACCACATCAGCGAACTCCGTATCCTCGACACCCTTGCCTGGATGCAGGGAGAGTCGAACAGAGGCCGATAGGCGTTCACTGTCCGTTGGAATCGGGTCGCTAGGGCCAATGATCGATCAAGTGAGTAAGTGGCGCTTCGCGTCAGCGAATTCAGCGTCAGACAGTGCCCCGGAAGCGTGGAGTTCGGCCAGCCTCGTCAACTGTGCTGTCAGATCATCAGATGCCGCGGCAGGCGGTGGGGTGCCCCTGTTCTGGCATGCGTCGGCGGCGGCTTTGAGCGCTCTGACGGACGTCAGCAGTGCACCCGATGGGTTTCTGGTTGTGTAGGTTCGAGAACCGGTGTCCACTCCTGTCACCGTCACGTAGAGGACACCGCGGTTGTTTGAAGCGAGCAGCGAGTAGCCGCCAGACGCAAATGTTGCGGCAGCACGGCCGGTCACCGACTTGCGACGCATGGAATCCGCATCATAGGAAAACCCGATCAGCTGGTCTCGGTGACTCGAACTGGATCGACCGGTCGTGAAAGTGCCATCTCGAAAGATGGTCAAATGGTCGCCACGTCCGATGGCACCTTCGGCCAGAATCCGATCGTGACGGCCTGACTGGCGGGCACCTATCCGAGGACTGGGCTGCTGCGGAGCAACCGAGCCCTCGTGGTCAGCCGCCGTTGCTTCGCTTGCGACTGGATTCTTTGCCGACACGGCTGGCTGCTCGACGGGAAGGCCTGCGGCCGCACGCACCTCATCGGCGAACTCGGCTGCGGGATTCCCCGGCTTCTCGATGAAGCCGTTGAAGTCGTTGGCGACCAACTTCTTGTACCCGTCGCGGTCATGGCGAATTATCCGAAACGATCCGCCCCGAGGTTGCTGTGCTTATACTCGACAGCTTCGATGTCGTCAAAAGCGATCACTCGCGGCGAGGCCTTCTTCTTCGCGCCTAGCGTCAATGCACCCGAGTGTTCCATCGTCACTGTGCGCAGCACAGTATCGAGCACAACCGAGCAGTGATGGCCTTCGAATCGCGTGATTGCCATGTCTGCACGCTCCTAATTCAGAAGTGTGTCCCTTTGACCAAACTCCGACCGAGTGTAGTCACACACTAGGTGTCCAATAAAAGTCGGAACTACAACCTGACGCACTTTACTGTCGGATGAAGCCACCTATTGTTACGTCATGAGAGGTGACGAGGCGCGTGTGGTTGAGGGGTTTGTGGGGTGGCTGTCCACGCAGGGGTGGACAGTGCGCACTGAGGTGGACTTCGTCGACGTCGTTGCCGAGAAGGAAGGACACACGCTCTACGCTGAAGCCAAGGGTGCGACCACCGCACCGGGACTGGACGTCAATACGGCCATCGGACAACTAGTGAGCCGAATGCCAACCGAGTTCGATGAGTGTGCGTCGTTTGCGTTGGTCGTGCGTGACGAGCGTCGATCAGTCAATGCGGCCATACGAGCGCCTCAGCGGATTCTTGATCTGCTGAGGATCTCGTTGTACGCCGTGGATGAGAACGGTGGAGTACGACAGCTTGTAGGCCGTCGTACATAGATCGGCTCGCTGGCGCCGGGCGTCACCACTCCCGACGACGTGGTGCGCAACGATAACGGTTACAGCGTGTGTATCGTCCACGCCGGTAGCTACCTCACCGCCCCCCGCAACGCGCTAGGAACCTGGCTTGATGCCATCTGAAGTGGTCTTGACTACAAACATTTCTCGCCTACTGCACTAGCTGTAAGAATGGCGCCCGAGTTCGCGCACCGGACCGTCTGCCTGGGATGCAATGACAGGCTCACACGACAGCGCTCTACGCGCCGCGCTCACGTTTGGTCATTGATCGCTGCATCTGCGGCGTTGCGTTTCACCGAATCAATACCGTTTTGGGCGGCCGACTTTGACTCATATGCCTCACTGGAGGCGATGATCTCGCCGTTCGCCGCCTTCAGCCGAAACCGGAATTTGTCGGCCCTGTCCTTGTACAGTTCAAACTTGCCCGCCACGATATGTGTTCTCCCATCAGCGTCTAATGGAGGTATGGCAGCGAGGATAAGCCCGCTCGTGTGAGCATGTCTGTGAAATGGGTAACTCGCTGAGCGGCATTGCCTATTTCAAGACTGATACCAAGGTTATCCAGTGCGTCTTGGGCGCGTGTATCTGCTCCTAAAGACCTTCAGGGATTGTCGTGTACTTGATTCCGTGTCTCTTGTACAGCTCTTTGATCGAGTCGCTGTCTGCCGGAGATCCGTAGACCGCCGCTCGGATCGCCGGACTCTTTAGGTTGAGTCCGATCAGTTCGCGATCACTCTCGACACCGATCGCGATGATCCGGTCGAAGGCATCGCCATGCTCGTCGGCGTACTGCGCCAGTGCCTTGAGCTTAGGAGCAGCGTCTCCGTAATGTGCGCCGTGCGGGTCGATGATCGACGGCTGCAGGACATCGTCAGCCAGGTGCACGAATACGAAGTCCGGCTGTACTGACTTCCACACGTCACCGGATTTGTGTGCGATCCTCAGCGAGTACTTGCCTGCGGCCGACGGATTGCGGTACCACCCCTCGAGAGAACCACTGGCAAGCTCGTGGGCGATCGTCGCTCGCTCCCAGCGGTTCTTCGTCATCTTCAGGTCCAGCGGGTAGTCGCCGCCGGACGTGGAGAGCACGTGCCGGCGCACCGTTGGGAGTGGTTTGCCGTCTGGGTCCTGAGTACCGACTCGCTCGTCATCCTTGACCTGGATGGCTACGCGCTCAGGTTCGCGACCCATGTCCTCGATGGTTTCGTAGACGCGGGCGCGCACATCGTTCAAAGCCTTGATTTCGGCTGCTTTCGTCGTCAGCCATAGGCGGGTCAGTGAGTCCGCCGCATCCTCGGTCGGGCCCTGGACGTCAGCGTCGATGAAGGCCAACGCCGCCACGCGTGCCCGGACCGAAGTGATGTCAATGTCTGGATCGCCGGCCTCGTACGCCTCGTGAATTGCCGCCTGCATGTTTCGTTGGAGGTACTTGTTCACCACTGAGGTCGTCAGCATCCGACGCAGGTGCCGCAGCGCATCGTCGACCGTCGTTGCGTCAGCGGAACGGACCTCGATCATGTTTGAGGCCTCATTGTCTCCGTGTTTGGCTGTGATGCGTCGAATATCCGCGGTCATGATCTGGTCGGTCTGTTCGTCGACGGCTTCCTGATTTGCCACAGTGACTCCGTCAAGCACTTCGAACATCGCTGCGTGCGCGGCCTTGTCCGCATCGCTCACCAGTTCGTCACGGGACAGCTCGACCGCGGCTTTGAGCATCCGCTTGATCGGCTTGGGCGCCGCGGCGGGCTTTGCATACGACGGGAGTCCGGCGATCAGCTCGACAACCCTGGCATCGACCTCTGGATTGCGAACCAATGTCGCAGGGGCGAACAATACGTTCGGCACCGGGACGTTCGACCCGCCTGCGCGCGGCGGGATGATCCCCATGATCTCCTCGGCTACCGTCTTCGCCGTCGCCTTGTCGAAGTAGGGCAGGTAGCACGCCGCGCTGTTCAGGCGATCGACGCTCGTCGACTGCGCCAGCGGAGTGCGCACCATGCGGCCGAGGAGCTGAGTGACGTAAGTGTCGTCCCTGGCCGGCCGCAATGACACCAGCACTTCGGCGCGGGGACAGTCCCACCCAGTCGAGACCGCGTCCTTGGCGACCAGCACACGAATGCGGTGATCGCTCTCGATATCCTGCGGTGCCACCCTCGGGATCTCATAACCGCCGACCTCGATTATCGCCCGATCGCCGAGAACGTGAGCCACGCAGTCGCCGGCCATGGCGGGCCAGTTCTTCCGGACCGTCTCCAGAACTATGCGAATGAGGTCGTTCTCCTCGGCGAGGCCCTTCTCCGAGTCTTTCTCACCTGCGGTCTTGTTCGGGATCTGCACCACCAGCAGCGGCAGTACCGGCTCAATACCTTCTTGCTCGCAGTAGCTGTCCCACCGCTCGCACACCTCGACAAAGTCGATTGTTGCGTCGCGCACCATTGTCGTCGAGAAGTCGCCGGCCTCGTCGGGGATGTCGAGCGTCAGAGAGTTCTTCAGCAGTCCCGACGCCTGCACATCTTTCGGCTCGATCTCGACGTTGCTGCGCTTGGTGAAGACTGAAGCCTTCTCCATAGCAGAGTCGAAGCGTTGCACTGTCGCCGAGATTCCAAGCACGATCGGGACCGCTCGGTTCACCCCGTTGCCGTTGATGATCTTCTGGACGATCGTTTGGTCGTTGCTCGACGAAGCCTTCATACCCTCATGCGCCTCGTCAAGCACCACGTAAAGCGTCTTGTCCTCGTCGGCAATCGTGTTGTCCAGAATCTCCCAGAATGTGTAGTGGCGTGAGTCAGTGTGCTTGACGAAATCGGCCGTTTTGCTGAGCTTGTCGGGATTGATGAAGTAGATCTTGCCGGTCTTCAGCGAATCGCCGGCGAAGGTCTTGTCCAGCAGTACCAGGTCGCCGGGTGGGATTCTGTCAGCGCACTCGATGAATCGCCCTCTGGTCTGTTCGTTGAGCGAGGGGTCCTTGGAGACCCACAGCACAACTGCGGTCTGATCAGCCTCGACGTCGAACTCATCGCTGCCGTGCAGCAGCGCCTCGATCACCGTTGCGGCGATCACGGTTTTTCCGGACCCGGTCGTCGACGACAGCGCGAACGTCGTCCGTTCATCGCGGCCGCGCCAGTCTTCCCTGGCGTAGCCGAGTCTTGTCAGGATTTTGTCGACGGCATCGACCTGATAGTCCTTTAGCGTGAACTTCATGGCTCAGGCTCTCCCAGTGTTGATTTGGAATGTGCGCAGGTACGACTCGTAAAGCCTGACCGGCTCCACGCCGTCGGGCAGCTGCCCCACGATCGCCTGGTATTGCGGCTCATCGTCAGTGACGATGTAGACCACCCTCAGCCCTTTAGTTCTATCGACCACCGACAGGAACGCACTTGCGGCGTCGACACTGAACAACACCGCGTACTTCTCAGCCACATCAAAAGTGTCGCAGCGTATGTCGATGACCCTGCCCTCGGCGCCAGCCCGCAACCACAGCAGAGGTGAGATCCTCTCGAATGCCAGATCCAGCTCGACTAGCGCGGCGTTCTCGTAGGTCAGTGTGAAGAATTCGACGTT
Source organism: Gordonia sp. SID5947 (assembly GCF_009862785.1). Taxonomy (NCBI): domain Bacteria; kingdom Bacillati; phylum Actinomycetota; class Actinomycetes; order Mycobacteriales; family Gordoniaceae; genus Gordonia; species Gordonia sp. SID5947. The sequence goes on from NZ_WWHU01000002.1 coordinate 15,001, forward strand.
CTCCTCGAACCCGTCGGCCATTGGATACTCGTCGCTGAACGCATAGTCGCCGTCGATCGTGATGCCTTCGGGGGTGCAGCCGGTCACGGCTGCAGTGATCCGAGGCTTGGTGACGCGCTCGCAGATGCCGCGCGAATCCCAGTCGGAGTCGCCGGGACGCAATCCACGCTTCAGCAGTGAGACCTCCTCGTCGTTGACCTCGTTATTGGTGACCAGGATCGACCGGCGGCGACCGTCATCCTCCCTGTTAAGCCTCATCACCGCATGTGCGGTCGTCCCTGAGCCGGCGAAAAAATCGAGGATGAGTGCCTCCGGCTTGTCCTTGACGAAGAACCTCAGCGAATCCTCCACCGCGTATAGGGATTTGGGAAACGGAAACGATCGCCCAGGGATCAGCTTCCGCAGGAGGCTCGACCCGTGGTCGGCGGCAGAGTGAGCTGTCAGATTCCACTGCGTCGTCGGGATGGCACGGTTTCCCTGAGCTGACTCGCTCTCTACGACGACATGGCCGTTCTTTCCGATCTCATAGGCCCCGAACACGCCCTGTGCCAGCTTGGTCTGCTCGCCGGACTTCAAGTATGAGATCGCCGTGCGTTCGCCGTTGAAGCGGCCCGATCGAATGAACCCGTTAGCCAATAGCCTCTTCGCGGTAGCGACATTGGTCTGCCACCGGCCTTCGCTGCCGTCTTTGCGGATGGGCCAGATCGCCACCTCGCTGGGGTCGGCGCACTCGTAATCCTCCCGACGGGCGTCAGGAGGGATTGGCTGGTCGAACCGGAGAAGTTCGCCCGCTTCAGACAGGATGACTGGGTAGAATTTTAGTGGGCTCTCCTGTCGCTGCGCACCAGTGCCGCTGCGTAGAAAGCCATCCCAACGAATCTTGGCCGTCGACGTGGATTTCCCGCCGCGCCATTCAGGCCCAAGGACCAGAGGCGTCGGCTCAGCCCGGCCAAACGAGACGACGAACAGATACTCATCAGAGCGCCTGAATGCACCGTCTCGCTTCTGGCCGGAGGGGTTGATCGCAACACTGACCATCTGGATCCGCGCTTCCGGGAACGTTTGCTCCAGCAACAACCCGAGCCGCAGGTATTCCTTCTCGTCGATGGTAACGATCAGTACGGAGTCCCCAGGGTTCAGCAGCTCCCGTGCGACCCTCAGCCGCCGTTCAATGAAGGCGAGCCACTTTGAGTGCGCATAGGAATCGTTAGGATCGACGTAGTCGTTGTTGTACTTCCAGTCATTTGCCCGGGTGTTGTACGGCGGGTCGATGTAGATGACGTCGACCTTGCCCCGGTTTGTGAACAGTAGAGCCTCGAGCGCATGAAAGTTCTCGCTGTTGATCACCGTCTGAAACGGTTTGTCGCCGCCGCGCCCGATCCGTCCGGTCGACACCAGTCCCGGATAGATTGGATCGCGGAAGTCTGCCACGAACACTAGATCTTCGATCGACCGCGAAGACTCTTCCTTGGTTCGCGGATCGATCAGCTGTGCGACTTTGGCCTTCTTCGGCCCAGTTAGCTTCGTGACAACCCAGACCGCGTCCGACTCGTCGGCCAACTCTCCCCGCACTGGGAGGAACCGGACCTTGTCGCCGACCGAGATCGGTCGCCCGGTCAATGCGACCGACTCAGGGGTGTGCCGCTCGAAGTTCAGTCCGAACTGACGCCGCGACTGCAAGGAGTCAATATGTCGGCGCAGCTCTTTCGCCGTCTCAGGATCGGTGCTCGCCACCCGATCGAGAAGCGCATGGAGTTCGTTGCTCACAGCGGTCAACACTACTTCGCGGGCCGCAACGGTCTGCGAATAAGGATGGTGTTGGGTGCGCGTAGCCCACGCCTTCGTCCCCAGGCAAATAGTTGGTGTTCGACGTGCTCGTCACCTTCAGTCGGGTGCGGGTTCTGCATCGGAGGGGAGTTCTCTGTATCCTGCTCGAATGCTGGGCAGGAAGCGGTCGTGGACCGAGCGCCTCCAGGATTGGGAGCGTTCGTCCGAAGATGCCCAAGAGCGCATGGAGGCGACACGCGAGCGCATCAAGGCGACGCAGGAGCGGCGGAGCATCATCAGTGGTACCTGCACAGGGTGCGACGGCGTTCTGGTCATGGATATGGACCGCAAATGCTGGTCCTGCGGACACAGAGCGGGACTCATTCAATCGGCCAGTGGTGTCCAGACGTTCACCTTGAGCGGCGCGATCAAGGTGTTGACCCGGCACCAAGCTGCAGTAGAGAAGCGCATCAAACAAGATATGGATGAACTGGTCGAGCAGCATCCAAGCGGCGAGATCGAAACAATCTATGCTGCAGCAGGATTACTGCACGGCATGACTTGGCAGCAGGCCGAGCGCTATGTGTGTGGGTGGATGCAAAACACATCGCACTACGAAGATGCCCAACTGACGTCTCCGGGCGCTGACGACGGTATTGACATCGTATGTGACGAGGCGATTGCACAGGTCAAGCATCATCAAACGGCCGTCGGGATCGCCGAGGTGCAGCGCATGCTGGGGATCGCGGCCGCATTGAACAAGCAGGCATTATTCTTCTCCGCTTCGGGGTATACCCCGAAGGCAACCATTTTCGCCGCTAGGTACCGCATCGCGTGCTACACCTACCCCCCGGTACGTGAAGTCAATTAGCCCAGCCCATAGAGATACCTCAATCGTTCAGGCGCTCGGCCAATGAGCCTCGAGACGGCGCAGCCTGCTGTTATGGAGTGGAGTTCGTCCGGTCCCCGGGGGTTTATCCGTGTCTCGGGCATGGCGTGTGTTTGTCGTTAGTATGATTAACACGGCTGGGGCTCTGGTGTGTACCAGACTGGCCACTGTATGCCTGTGCCACAGGCGCCGGTCAGGTCCGCGCCGTTGAAGGTCGCGCCGATCAGGGTCGCATGGGTCAGGTCGGCGTCGGTCAGGTCCGCGAGGGGCAGGATCGCGCCGGTCAGGTCCGCGCCGGTCAGGTCCGCGCCGGTCAGGTCCGCGCCGGCCAGGGTCGCGCCAGCCAGGGTCGCGAGGGCAGGGTCGCGCCGGTCAGGTCCGCATGGCTCAGGTCCGCGCCGGTCAGGTCCGCGCCGGCCAGGGTCGCGCCGGTCAGGTCCGCATGGCTCAGGTCCGCGTCGGACAGGTTCGCGTCGGTCAGGTTCGCGTCGGTCAGGTTCGCACGAGTCATTACAAGTCCTGCCAGATTCATCGTATCCAAACTCAGCTCTGCAAAAGGTCGCTCCTGCAAGGGATCATTGTTAGATCGTTCTCGTACAAATCGCACGTTCTCGAGTCGTTCTGCCCGCGCAGCGGCGGCAGCTGCGATCTCTCGATCGCGATCCGCTCTGGCATCATCAAGTCTTGCACCAGCCCACAAGACCACCCCCGCGATCAGTAGTGCGACCACACCGTCACGCACCCACCGGGGCGGGTCTGGCAACCACTCTTTCGCGTTCGCCCACCGGCTAGGTGCGGTCTGCCACCATGCCTGGATGCGTTGCCAGAGGAGTGTTAGCGGCCCAGGCCGCGAAGGCGGATTAGTCGTCACATCAGGATTCTGCCCGTCCTGGCCCAGAGTGCGCGACACGAATGCCTGGTCGTCGCACGGATGATGCACTTGATGTGCCGCCGCCGCAGTGAAACCCAATTGTCGGTCTGCTCACGACAAGCGCAATCGATTTCGCGGGGGCCATCGTTGGCGGAACGTTTTCTTCAACCGCGATTAGGGCATCGTGCGTGAATCCGCCGGAAGGCGCATCGCCTCCGGCGGCACCCACAACGTGACCGTCGCCCGCGACACCCCATTCACACTTTGGATCGGCAACTCACACAACGCGCGCCACTGCCCATCACACAACTGCAACCACGCCACCAGGCGGGCCGGCATCTCACGCTCCACCCGAACACCGAATGCCCTCACCCGCAACGACACCTGCGACGGCGCGAACCCAACAGGCCGGCCAGCAGTCGGGTCCAGCACCGACATGTCCACCACCACCGCACGCGGCGGCTCACACAACCGCAACGTCCGCCGATCCGGCCACAAATCCCACTCGAACATACGTACGAAGTCTAGTAGAGTCCCCACCGTGGTGGGTACGGGCACGGAGGGAAGGTCCGCGCCCTACCCACCACATCAGCCACGTCACCGGCACCACGGGGTCACGACAACAACGGTTGTGCCACCGACCAAAAGACGAGTACGAAAAACCAGGCCACACCCGCGAGGCAGCCGTAATCCCCCCACCGCTTCGTGCAGATAGCAATCACGGTGAGGGTAATCGCCACCAGAATCGCAACCATCAGCATCAACTGGTAGGTCTGATGCGCCGACTGAGAGAGAGCGGTTATCAACATGCGGCGCAGCCTACGACCCGCGTTTTCGAAACCTCCCAGCTCCGAAACCCAGCAGCACGCACCGTCACCGGTTACCCCGCTCACCTAGGCACAGAAGACCGACGCGCTACCGCGACACCAAGCCCTCCCGCACCTGCACCGCTCCCGCACAATCACCTTTACGTTGGAGTACGTCCGGGGCGGTCGCCTCGGACGTTCGTCCGCGGTTCGGGGCGTGGCTCGACAATCACCTGTTGTCGCTGGTGGCTTGGCGTGGAAGGTCACCCCGGACCGTGACGGGTCGTTTCGGCCGCTGATTGAGATGTGTTCGCGAACTTGTCGCTGTGTAAAGGTGTGCCGGCGAAACCACCCTGACGAGCCAACCGCACACGGAAGGACAGTATGGACGAAAAGATCTGGGTAGGAATCGATGTCGGTCGGCATGCGCATCACGCCGCCGCGGTCGACGAGGCGGGAACAGTGCTGTGGTCTCGGCGGCTTCCCAACGATCAGCATGCTATCGAAGCGCTGGTGGACCGGGTCGCTGGTGTCGAGACGGTGGTGTGGGCGATCGATATGACCGCGCCGGAGTCGGCATTGTTGCGGGGTGTGCTGGCTGCACGGCGGCAGCAGATCCGCTATGTGCCCGGTCGCGTCGTGCACAGTATGACCGGTGCGTTTGCGGGTGAGGGCAAGACCGATGCTCGCGACGCGGTCGTGATCGCTCAGACAGCCCGCCTACGTGGCGATCTCGCGACGATCACCGTGCCCGACGACCTCGCGATCGAACTCGACCTGCTGACCGGACATCGCAACGACCTCGTCGCTGAACGTACGCGAGGCATCAACCGCCTGCGCGGCCTGCTGACCCGCATCTTCCCTGCACTAGAACGGTGTTTCGACTACTCGACACTGACCGGTCTAACGTTCCTCACCCGCTTCGCCACGCCATCTGCGATCGCTGCGGTCTCTGACGACGAGATCTACGACCACCTGCGCAGTCACGGCGTCCGCCGACCCACGATCCCGAAGATGATCGACAAAGCCCGTGCCGCGGCGGCCGCGCAGACCGTCACCCTGCCTGGCGAGGCGACCACAGCCCTACTGGTGCAACACGCGGCTACCTCGTTGGTCATGCTGACCCGTCAGATCGCCGACCTGGATAAGCAGATCACCGAGGTGTTCCGCCGCCACCGTCACGCACGGATTCTCGAATCCGTGCCAGGCATCGGCACCCGAAGCGGCGCTGAGCTCGTCGCGATCACCGGCGGCGACCTCACTTCGTTCGGCTCGCCCGCCAGACTCGCCGCCTACGCCGGTCTTGCTCCGGTACCGCACGACTCCGGTAACCGCCGGGGAGCCTTGCGTAGACCCCAGCGTTACCACAGAGGACTTCGCAAGGTGTTCTACATGGCCGCACTCAACAGCTCGCAACGCGACGGCCCGTCCCGCGAGTTCTACCAGCGCAAACGACGCGAGAAGCGTTCCCACGTCCACGCTCTCATCGCTCTCGCTAGACGTCTGGTTGACGTGGTCTGGGCACTGATCCGCGACGGTAGGGTGTGGTTGCCGCGGCCGACCGTCGAGCGGGTGTCAGTCGATGAGGTGGGCGCGATGGCTGGATGACTGGCGGGGCCGGTCAGATCTCGGCACGTGCGTGCGTACTAGCGGGACACTGGATGCGTGTCGGTTCGGGTACTCGGCCACCAGCTTGCTCTGCCGACAAGTGTGGCGATGGTCGGCACAACGATGGTGCGGACGATGAAGGTGTCGAGCAGCAGGCCGATGCCGATGATGAGTCCGACCTGGGTCATGATCGAGATGGATCCGGCCATGAGTCCGAACATGCTGGCAGCGAAGATGAGGCCGGCCGAGGTGATGACTGATCCGGTGTTGGTGACGGTTCTCAGGACGCCGATGCGGATGTTGTTTTGGGATTCTTCGCGTAGGCGAGAGATAAGAAGCATGTTGTAGTCGGCGCCGACCGCGACGAGGACTATGAAGGCCAGTAGTGGTACGGGCCAGGCGATATCGGTTTTGAGGATGTGTTGAAAGATCAGGACACCGATACCCAGTGCCGCGGTGTAGTTGAGTATGACGGTGCCCAGAAGGTATAGCGGCGCGATGAGTGCTCGGAGTAGGAGTATCAGGATCAGGCCGACGATGGTGAGGGTGGCCAACGCTAGGAGTCGGAAGTCTTCGGTGAGTAGACGTTGCAGATCGGCGTTGATGGCGGGGAACCCGGCTATCGCGATGTTGGAGTCCTGCAGGGTTGTGTTCGGTCTGGCGGCGAGTGCGACATCGGTGATTGTGTCGGCCAGTTGCATGGCCTCGGTGCTGTAGGGGTCGAAGCTGGTTTGTATTGCGTAGCGCACGGTATGGCCGTCGGGCGAGACGAACTGGCGAGCGACGTCGACGAAACGGCGGTCTGCGTTGGCCTGAGGTGGGAGGTAGAAGCCGGTTGCTGAGTTTGTTCCGGCGGTCTCGCGGGCGGAGGTTTGTAGTTGTGTGGCTAGCGCGGCCATCCCGGCGAGTTGTTGAAGGTTGCTGTCGATCAGCGCGGATACACCGGCGGCGAGTTGGCGTGATCCCGCCGCGAGTTGACTGATACCTGTTTGCAGTTGGGTGAGCTTGCCGGGAAGGTCTTGGCTGCTGATGCTTCCCAGCGTGGAGCCCAGTGAGTTGACGGTGGAAGTGAGTTGGTCGGTGACTGTTGAGATCGGTGTATCCAGCTGCGCGAGTTGTGTTGACAGCGTGGCGATCTGGTCGAGGGTCCCGTTGCTCAGTAGGGCGTCGAGATTGCGGGTCTGCGCGCGCAGAGCTGCGCACTGCGGGACTTGGGTGCACCAGGGCGCATTATCGAGGATGGGCAGGATCGAGGTCACTGTTGCCAGGGCTGCAGATGTTTGGCGGGTGAGCGCGGCCAGCTGTGGGGCATTCTGAGAAGCGCGATCGAGCGCTGGTGCAGATGCGGCGAGTTGGCGGAGTATCGGCTGGTACTGCTGAATTTGCTGCCCTGCTGTGCTTGCCTGATCGAGGATGCCGGCCAGGGGGGCCAAGTTGGTGCGTACCTGGGTGTCGAGCTGAGTAAGCCCGTCGGCGAGTTGGAATGCGCCGGTACGGAGCTGTTCGAGGTCACCTCGGCGGTTCTGGCCATCGTCGACCGCACCCGCCAGCCGGTCCCCGATCTGACCGTTCTGCCAGGACAGCTTGGCTTGCTCGAGCTTGTCCCCGGTGGGACGGGTAACACCGATGACTCGAGTCACTCCGGGGATCTGGGATACACGTGAGGCCATTTGCTCAAGATCGGCCAGCCCGCTGGCAGTACGGAGATCGATCGGTGCATCTACAACGAGGAACTCAGTGATAGTGACGTCTTGAGGGAAATGACGGTCGAGCAACGCGTAGCCTTCGTTGCTGTCGGTTGTCGCGGGCTGCCCCTCACGATCGTCGAAGGTGATCTGGATGCCCATCGCGAAGACGCTAAGCACGATTAGCCCGACCAGGGTTAGTGCCAGCAGAGGCACAGGACGCCGCACGACGAGCACGGCGACGCGATTCCAGTACTTTCGGGTCAGATCTCGTCTGGGTGCGCCCCAGCCGAATCGCGCCGCCCACAGCAACACCGGTGGTAGCAGGGTGACCGTGGCGAGGAATCCGATGAGGATGGCGATCGCGCATGCCGGACCCAAGGTGGAGAACACGCTCAGCTGACCAAACACCATCGCCAAAAAGGCCAGCGCCACCGTGGCAGCTGAAGCCAGGATGACCCGTCCGATAGTTGCTGTCGCGTCCACGAGCGCAACCTCAGTGGTAGCGTCCTGGCGTAGCCGTTCGTGATAGCGACTGATGAAAAAGACTGAGTAGTCGACCCCGGCTCCGAGCAGGATGACGGTCATGAACGCGACGGTGAACTGCGATACCGGCATACCGAGTTCGCCGAGTGCGGACAAGACCCCGCGGCCCACGCCGAGGCTGACACCGATCACCAACAACGGCACCAGCGCGGTGAACAGCGATCGGTAAACGATCAACAGAATGATCGCGATAAGCGCCACCGTCGCCACAGTGATCACGACTAAATCGCTTTCAGCACTGACGATCTGGTCACTGAAAGTGGCCGTCGGCCCGGTGACATGGACAGTGGTGTCCGTACCGTCAAACACGCGCTGCGCGGTTTGGCGCACGGTCTCCACAGCATGCGTGGCCGTTGGCCCTCCCAAAGTTCCGGTGACCCCGACAGGCAAGTACCAGGCTTGCCCGTCCTCACTCAAGGCCTGGCCGGCCGTCGTCGGATCGGAGAGCAAATCCCGCACTGACTGCACATCGTCGAAATTTTCGCGCAACTGCAGAACGAGCATGTCGTAGCGTTCCCGCGCCACGTCGGTGAACCCGTTCGGGTTCTCCATGGTCACGAAAACAGTGGTCTTGGCGCCCTTCTCACCGAACGCACCACCCATCTGATCGAGTGCTTGAAACGATGGAACCCCAGCAGGGATCGGATCAACAGACTGCTGCCGCACCACCGTCTCCAGCTGGGGAAACAGTATCGCCAAGACGATACCCACAGCCACCCACGCCCCGATGACGAGGAATCTGTGCGCCAAGGTGAACCGTGCCAACCGCCCCAATGTCGTGCTGTACTCGCTGCGTTCCGCCAACCGGCGCGCCGCCAAGCGCCCACCACTTGGACGTTGGACCACCATACGCAGCACCTCACCCTCGACCCAGCCCGTCTACGAAACCGACGGTATCGTTACGGTACTAGCAGTACCGTAGATGGGGAAGGAGGTCAGGAGGTTTGGTGTCGCCGGTGGGCCATGAGGAAATCGTCGACAAGCTGTTCGAGATCGCCAACGGTCATCGACCGAATGCCCGTGAGCTTGGCAAAGACAAGGGGGCCCGCCAGTTGAGTGACTGCCATGGTCAAATCGAGGTCGCCGAGCTCCGCCGTGGCCACGTCACTCGTCAAAACTCGATCGAATGGTTCTCGATACTGCTCGACGACTCGACGACGCAGTGGCGCGAGCGCGTTCTGATCCCCGTCGGATTGCCCGGATTGCCGGGGCTGCTCGGGAAGCATTGCCAACCATGCCAGCGTCGTCAACTGCAGCGGTGCCTGCTCAATAAGCTCAGCCTGCCGCTGCATCAGCTTCAGCAGGTCATCACGGATCGACGTCGTCGTCTCGGGGTCTCGGCCTGAGGCAACAATCGCTCGAAGGCAGCCGCCACCAGATCTGTGGAGCTCTCGAAGTGACGATACAAGGTGGTGCGAGCAACACGAGACAGTCGAGTGACCGCCTCCACGGTAACGGCTTCGACCCCGCCACTGTTCAGCAAGGTCACCGCAGCATCCAACAAACGCTGACGCGACCGAACCCGCCTCGGGTCAACATCGTCGGAATCGATGGTTTCCACCTGGCCACTCCCTATATAGCCAAAATCACGAACCCCTGACTGCACAACAATACCGTCGGTAACAGAGCGAAACTGCCAGTGGCGGTACCGATTGAAGGCTCAGAAAGGTCACTTATGAGGGGCGACAAACCACTACCAGCACACGCACCATGGTGCATGGGATGCGGCGAAGACAACCCCAATGGCCTGCACCTCGAGGTACACCTGCACGGCGACCACGTCTACGCCGACCTGCAATTCGACGAGCGCCACTCAGGAGCCCCGGGACTCGCCCACGGCGGAGCCATCTCAGCGGCATGCGATGACATCATGGGTTTCACCCTGTGGATCGCCGAGACACCCGCAGTCACCCGAACCCTCACCGTGGAGTATCGACGCCCGGTCCCACTGCACACCCCCGTGCACATCACCGCCTCCCTCGTCGACGAAACCGACCGCGCGCTCTTCATCGAAGCCAACGGTACTGTCGGCGACACAACCTATTTCGCCGCAGAAGCGGTCTTCGTAAAGGTCGACTTGAGTCATTTTCTTCGTCACGGAGACTGGGGCGCCACAGCAGACCTCATCACCAGATTCTTTCAGGCCGACTAGCGACCGCCAGGCACGCCACCAAGCAGAAGAGTCGCCCCGCATCCACCAGCTGGCCCATCCTTGCGCACCCGCATTGAGATCCCCGCCGGCCACCCACGATCGAGGTGGCCCAGCCCCTGCACGCCCGATCGGTAGTGCAGCTGGTGGCGGTGGGTGCCGGCGGGCGCCGGCATCTGAATAGACGCGGCTGCGCCGCGCCGTGCTTATCAGGCGATGGGGTTTGTGTGCCCCCATCCATTCTCTGCCCTCTGGTCGGAACCATCAAGGCGCACAAAACTTTCCGCCGACCACGGTCGCTGCGCTCCCTACGGAAACTTTTCCGCTTGCCTCCTTGACAGTTCCTCCCGCCGGGAAGAGATGGCTGGTGTCAAACAAACCCGACCACCGCACAGGAGGACAACATGGCACCGACCACAGACACCGGATGGTACGACCAGCACACCGGCGAACCCTGCGCCGACCCGTTCGGCGACCAGCCGAGCGCGATCCTCGACGGCCCGACCATCGCAACGGTCAACCTGCTAGCCCACCTGCGCGGAATCACCTACGGCCAGGCACTGATCGAGTCGGTACAGCAGTGGAAAACCGCACTCGCCGACTCCATCGAGCGTGAAGCATTCAACGCCCGCTACTGGCTCGACCCACTCACCCGCGACGTCACCGCACTCGACGCCGAGGACGCATGCCTCACCGAGGCCCAGGCGTCGATGAACCGGATTGCCACCCTGCGCGGTCGCATCGCCCACGCCGATCACCTCCTGGCCGGCGCCGAAGACCAGCACTACCGCTAAAGCCCCGGTGGGGTCACCGCGCCACACACCGGTGACCCCACCGGACACCAACCCCACACCCCCCACAAGGAGACACCCGACATGACCAGCAACCGCGCCGCACTGGCCACCACCACCGTCGAACTGTCCGACGGACGTATCGGCCACATCGTCGGCCACATCGACGCGTTCCCGGCCCACCCCGCGCGCGGCACCATCGCCGACCCGATCGCCGGCCACGACGAACCCGTCACCGGAGACACCGACGTATACGCCCTGGTATCGGTGCACTGGGCCACCAAAATCATCACGATCGAACATCCCCACACCGGCCTCAGCACCGTCGACTACGTGCCCGGCCTACTCGGCACCCCACGCGGCACCAGCTGGTACCTCGCCCCCGTCGAAGCAACCCCCCACGGCTACGCCATCCTCGGCGGCCGCGCCAACAGCGGCCACACCGCCCACGTGCCCGCCATCCCCGAGGTCACCGAGCCCCGCACCGTCAACGTGCACGACTTCGTCCTCTAACCACACCGACCGACGCGACCACCTCGAGGGAAGGACACCACATCATGAGCCGCCACTACACCCCCGCCCAGATCCCCACCGACTACGCACAATCCGCCGCCGGTGTCCTCTGGACCGCCGCCAACCTCGCCGCCACCACCGACACCCGCGACCCCATCGCCGACGCCGTCCGCCAGCTCGACGCCCCCACGCACTCGCATCGGTGCGCCGAAACCGCCGCCATCAGCCAAGCCCACCGCACCGCCGGCCCCACCGTCCAGCTCGACCCGCTCGCACCCCCGCACCGCTGGGCCACCTGGCACGAAGCGCTCACCGACCCCTGGCAGGTCCTCGCCGACGCCGCCACCAGCCACAGCGACCCCGGCGACGAACGCGAAGGACTCATCCCCGGCCACTGGACCCCAGCGGCCTAACCACCCACACCCCCACCACCGGAAGGAATCATGGCCACCATCACCATCACCCACACCCCCACCGACGGCACCCTCGTCGACGGCACCAGCCGAGGAGACGGCACCAACACGATCCTGAAATCCGTTGGCTTCCGCTGGTTCCGAACCCTCGGAATGTGGGGAGTCCCCAACAGCCGCGACCACCAACCCAACCGCTACAAGATCGAACAAGCCCGCCGAGCCCTGGCCGACGCCGGCCACGACGTCACCGTCGAGCTCGACACCAGTTTCCGCGACACCGCCACCGTCGAGGCCGACAAAGCAGCCCGCCAACAAGACCGCGCCGACGCCCTCGACGCCAAAGCCGACCGGCACCGCCGCCGCGCCGACGACGCCTGGGACGCCGACCGCCGCGCCACCGCCGCCCTGCCCCCAGGAGGCGAACCGATCAAAATCGGCCACCACAACGAACGCCGCCACCGCCGCGCCATCGACAACGCCCACGCCAAACTCGGCCAAGCCATCGCCGCCGAGAACCAAGCCACCGACACCGCACGCCGCGCCGACATCGCCGCCGATGCCGGCGCACGCCGCCACAACCCGCGCACCGTCGCCAACCGCATCGACACACTCGAAGCCGACCAACGCCGCGACGAACGCGCACGAGACGGACACACCCGCACCCTCTACACCACCAGCAGCGGACAGAAAGTGTGCGACGAGACCCCGCCGGCCACCGGCAGCTACCGCGAGCAGCTCGACGCCCGCATCGCCCAACGCGCCGACCAGATCGCCCACTGGAAACAGGTTCGCGCCGACCAGATCGCCAGCGGCGAAGCCGGGAACTACAGCCCCGCCACCATCGCCAAAGGCGACCAAGTCCGCAGCCGCTTCGACGACTGGTGCACCGTGCTGCGGGTCAACAAGAAAAGTGTCAGCGTCGAAACACCCGCCCCCTTCGGCGGCCGCATGATCCGCGGAACCCTGCCGTATCAAAGCATCACCGGACACCGACCCACCACAACCCATCTCGACGAGACCGGATAACCACACCCACCACCAGCACCGGACCCCACCCACCGCGGCGGGGTCCGGTCCGCCGGGCATCGAACCCGGCGGACCAGATCGCTTCGCGGCCCCACTCACCTCCACATCCCGGCCGCCGGACGTCCTCGCCGTTTCCTGCACCCGCCGATTCTCATGACGTGGTCGCACATTCTGTCAATCCGTTCCACCCGAAAAAGCGGCACGCGCTACGCGTCGCGATGCTCCGCTCCACTTATTTCGCACCGCTTTTTCCGATTCCACTAAATGGACAGAATGTGCGACCACGAATGGGCGGCTAATAACAGGAAATGGCACACACACAGGCACGATAGGACAGAGAAACCGTTGCACGGCAACACTATTCGCGATAGAATAAGAAGACAGAGTAAACCCTCGCGACGCACACAGAATGGATACGAACAATGAGCGACAACACCACAATCACCGTTTACACCAAGCCGGCCTGCGTGCAGTGCCACGCCACCTACAAGGCGTTCGAAAAGGCCGGCCTGGACTACACGGTGATCGACATCAGCACCGACGACGACGCCCGCGATTACGTGATGGGACTGGGCTACCTGCAAGCCCCCGTCGTCGTGGCCGGCGACGACCACTGGTCAGGCTTTCGACCCGACCGCATCAAGAACCTCGCCAGCACCGCAGCCTGAGACGAAAGGACAGACCCGTGAGCATCAACTACACCGAACGCGCCACCCGCTACTGGGCACAGTCCGATCAGGCATACGCCGACGGAGATCCCCGCCACGGCGACGAACTCGCCGAGCTGGCCGCCCAATGCGACACATGGGCACACGAAGACTCGGGCCGACAACGGCCCCACGATGAGCAGGCAGGAGTAGCGAGGTGACTGTCATGGCCGAATACCCCCGCACCCGCGACGACAGCGACGCCGCAAACATCACGCCCTCGGCCGCCTCGGCGATCGAACCGCTCCCCGAACTCGAAACTGTCACCGATGCCGACGACCTCACGCTGTACGGTGTCCTCGACCCAGCCGACGACATCGAGGCCGCACTCGAACTCGAACTGACATTCCTCGCTGCACTACTGTTCGCGCCGGCCGCGATCGCCCGCCAGGTCATCACCGCCGTCATCGGTACCCGCGACGAATCGGCACCCGACCTGACAGTGTTGCCCGTCGACACCACCCTGTTCCTCGGTCCCGCCAACCGACTCATCTTCGACGCCGCAGTCACCCTGATCGACGAAGGCACTCCCGCAACGCCGCAACTTGTTCAAGCCCGACTTACTGACCAAAACCTGCACCGCCACACCAAAAACGCCATGCTCGACATCATCAGCCCCGCCACACCACGAGCCACCGTGGTCGGCGGCGCCGACCTCCCCCACCTGGCGGCCGCGCTCGTCGACGCCTGGTACCGCCGCGGCTATCGCGCACTGGTCACACGCATGCACCAGATGATTGCCACCCGCCCCGTGGACGAACTCGGTGGTCACTGGACCGCTCTCACCGCTCACCAGCAGACCGCCGAACGCCGACGCCTGACCGTGCGCGACAACCTGGCCCGCATCTGACCGAGGAGACCCGTCATGTCCGACACTCTCGACGACCACCAAGCCGAAGACCTCGCGGCCGATCTACGCGACCACGGCCACACCTGGGCCGCCATCGCCGCCGCGGTCAACCTCACCCCCTACGCCGCGCAACAAGCCGCGAATCGCGCCGACACCCGCGCCGCCGAACGAGCCGCCCGTAACCAGATCACCCTGTTCTAACGCCCGCCGTATACTCGAACTCGCCCAAGGAGATCCGATCGAGATGACCACCATGACCCAGCACCCACGCACCCGCGACGAGATCGACGCCGCACTCGCGACACGGTCGGTCGAGCAGATCATCGCCGCCGTCGACGCCGGGCACACCATGGCCGGGATGCCACTGACCGACCGTGACAAAGACGCGATCCGCCGTATCGATAGCGGCGAGACCACCATCGAGCAAGAGCGCCAGCGCATCCTCGACGAGATCGCCGCCGACCGGGACAGCGAGACACCCACCGAGCAGTGACCCACCCCAACTCCCGCATCAAGGCCGGCCCCGTTCACCCGAACCTGGCCGGCCTTGATGATGTCGACGAGCTCGAACGCTACGAACGGCGCATGGCCGGCATCCGCAGCCGCCAACTCGAGCGAGATCCCCACCTAGCCGCCGGTGCCTTCGACCTCGCCCACCTGCAAACGATCCACCACCATCTGCTGCAAGACGTCTACGGCTGGGCCGGACAGCTACGCACCCCCGGACAACACACCGAGGCGATGGGCATCACCCACTGCCCACCCGAGCAGCTGGCCGCCGTACTCGACGACGTGTTCGCCGACATCCGTGACCGCCGGCCCTCGCCCACCGACACCGACCACGCACTGAACCTCACCGCGGACCACTGGTCAGCACTGACCTGGGCGCATCCCATGCTCGACGGCAACAGCCGCAGCCAGCGCGTGTTCTTCACCCAATACCTGCACGACAGCGACTGGGACATCGACTGGCGCGCCGTCGATGCCGACGCCGTCCACGCCGCCCGCCACGTCAGCTTCGTCACCGAAGACCCCACCTGGCTCGCCGAACAACTGCGACCCGGTCTCATCCGACCCGGCGACCACGTCACCACGTCGCTATCGGCCACCGACGGTATCCGCGACGAGCTCCGCCCCGTCGCGATCTACTACGCCATGATGCAAGACGCCGAGAACGGCGTCACGGGTGAACAGTTCCACCACCACCAACACACGCTCGAACACCGCACCCGCATCGACGACCTCACCCGAGAACTCAAACCCGCTACCGCGGCCGACCGCGCATCACCTCCGGATCACAGCGACCACCTTGAGCATCTCGCCGAGCTCGAGCGCCAACGCCAAGCCCAGCACCACGCGAGGGCACAGTCCACACCCCGCCACGAGACGGAGCCCTCACACGTGTCACGCGATCCCCACCGTCGCCTGTAACGACGCCGCGGGGCCGACTGCGTTTATCCGCGGATCGGTGCCGCCCAAGACCACACGGGCACCCGCCAGGCCGCCCGTGCCACACGGCTTCGCCACACTCCATGTTTCAGCGCGAAGAGCCAGTGCCCGAACATCCATAGCCCGACACCGGCGACAGCTTCGATTGCGTACCGAGGATTGTCGAAACTGCCGGCATGAATGACCACACCGCCCAGTCCGTCGATCACCAACAGGATGCCGGCGAAGCGCGCCAACCCGGAGCCGAACAGCCATACCAAGATCGACACCGCCGCCCCAGCCGCGGCGATCATCACGAAACCTTCCATCCCGCCCGCCTCCTTCGCGGTGGTGCCACATCTGAGCAACAAGTGCCCCGTGAGGGCAGTGTCGCCCATGCCACCGACAGATACGCGCACTGCACCGTCATGGTGATGACTGCCGGCGGGCCAACCGTTGTTCGACTCTGCGTCGGCGGTGGTCGGGCTCGTCGTAGATCCCCAGCTTGTCCGGCCGTCCGCTGTAGCCGTGCGCGATCACAGCCAGAAATGCATCGCTGATCTCTGCGCCCCCAACATCGGCCATGAAGTGGTCGGCGCGTCGTTCCTGCCACCGTCGCCACGGCACAAAGACGGCGCACCACACCAGAAACAGCACGAGCGCCACACCGCCGGCGATTAGCTCGATGCTGCTCCCGTCGACGAACCAACTCAGCACCCAGCCACCGATGCCAACGGCCGCAGCAAGTGCCCATCCCCAATGCACCACGAGCTCGGCGCCACGGTGATGGCGGTGACCCAGTTCGTGCAGAAGACATCCGGCCACCGCGTCGATGATGCGCGGATCATCGACGTCGACCTGGCCCGGCAAGCCGAACAGATTTTCCAGGTCGACGACCACAGTGTCGTCCCCGCAGTGATACGCCATCCCCCCGGACGTCGGTGTCCCATCGACTGACGGCACCAATCCCCGCGCCCGCGACTCATCGAACGACAGACGGGGAAGCCGCGACTGTCCGCTCATACGCACACACTCGGCGAGCTGCTCGACAACCAACGCCCGCTCCGCTGACCACACGTCATCGCCAGGCCTGTGTCCATCGGAGTGTGGCGTCGGTGAGTTCACTGAGGTGTTCCGATCGGTGGCCACGTGAAAAGTGAGTCCTGTCCGGGCATCGAGATACCTAACGCTTCTCGGACCCGTTCACTGTTCCAGCCGTCGAGCACTGCAGCACGCAGCGCGTGCGCCCGTGCCCGCCGCGCTTCTCGATCAAGCCCGGTGCTGCCGCGGCCGAGACCGCTTCCCCCGCCACGGTGTTTGCCGGCCATGTGAGCCAGGTTGTCGGCTTGGGTGCCGGCCACGACGTGGCCGCGCCCGACCGCCACGCAGAGCGGGTTATCGCACTCGTGCATCGCAACAACCCGCTCCGCGATCTCGCCGTGCACCGCGGCGTAGGCAAATCGTTGTGCTCGCACCACGGCCGGACCCGGCCGGCGGCCGAGCCAAAAACGGCCGTAGCCGTCGTCGCCGATAGCCCCGACGTAGATCGTGCATGCTCCTGGCGGACCTGCGACGCAGAATCGTGTGAAGCGGGTGATCTCCTGCGCATCGCGGTCGAGGTCAACGCAGAGCCGCTGTGCTGTGGCCACGGCTCACAGTCAACTCGCGGCCACCGACAATTCCGACGCTGCGGCGCCGCCCCGGTCGTCTCCGGCACCTAACGCTTCCGAGTCCTCCGACGCTGGTGGCGGCGCGGCTGACTGCGCCGCCACCTCGGCCGCCGGTGCGGTGTCGCCGGTTCGGTCCTTGTGTGCCTTGACGTGTCGTCGGACGTCGCTCTCGGTGAGATCGGTCAGCTCGGCGAGATCACCGACGCTCTGGCCACGCCCGCGCATGTCGGACAGTCGATGGCCGATGGCCGCCTCAGAATCGGCGACCGCCTCGGCGTAGTCAGCGTGCGCCTTCTCGACTGCCTTGTCGTAGTGAGCCTTCGCCTGCGCCATTGCATCCGAACGTTTGGCGGCCGCACCGTCTTGGCTCTCGAGAGATTTCAGGATTTCGGCCAGGTCGGCTTCGTCGGCTTTCTGCCGACGAGCTTGTTCCTCGCGCTGCGCCGCAATCTTCTGGCGCGCCTTTGTACGTGCAGTGACCTTTTTCGCGGTCGTCGAACTAGACATGTTTAATCCACCTACCTGTGTCGTGGCACCGAATGGATCGGCAGAGCATTCGGATATCCGCTTCTCACCCTACTGCCGGCCAGGCGCGAGGTCACGCTTCCACGCACCCGTAACTGCCACCGCCCCTGCGGGAGCGACTGATCACGTCGCTGGTCGAGCACCGACCACTTCTGTCCGGCCTACCCGCTGGTCACGTCCACTCTCCCCAACCGGGAACCACCTCAGGGCTTCACTTTCGACAAGCAAGCAATTCTCACACCCGAGAACCCCGAGGCTCACCTAGGACAACCCGGTCGAGAACAGGACACGACGGATGAGAATCCGAGCCACCCTCAGCACTCCGCCTCGACCGGCAGACGCCACGACGATATGTACACACCTCTTGCATTAAGGTCACAAGAAAGTAACGCCTGCTACGATCACTGCATGGCCGCGGCCACGCCCTCACCGATCCGGCGAGCACTCAGGTGCCCGCCGACACCGGGGTGTGAGCGCCGATGATGAGCCTGCACAAGCTCACTGCTGGCGACGGCTATGAGTACCTGACCAAACAGGTTGCCGCCCACGACAACACAGAACTGGGCAAGGACTCGTTGGAGTCCTACTACTCGGCCAAGGGTGAAGCACCAGGCCGCTGGCTCGGTTCTGGGCTCGTCGCGTTCGACGACATCAACGCCGGCGACGTGGTTACCAGCGAGCAGATGAAAGCCCTGTGGGGCGAAGGCCGCCACCCCAACGCCACCGCCATCGAAGCCGCCATGTCCGCCGACGGACACGGCGCGGGAGTGGCGTTGGCCGCGACCCGGTTGGGCACACCGTTCAAGGTGTACGACGGCGCCAACGACTTTGTCACCGCCGTCGCCGAAGCCTTCAGCGAACACAACACCAGCCGCGGTGAGAAGGCCCGCGCCGAGATTCCCGCCGACGTGCGCGCACAGATCCGCACCCGCGTCGCCACCGACATGTTCACCACCGAGTTCGGCCGCTCCCCCGCCGATAGCCGTGAACTGTCCGGGTGGATCGCCCGCAAAACCCGGCAGAAGACCACCGCTGTCGCCGGATACGACCTCACCTTCTCCCCCGTGAAATCGGTGTCGACCCTATGGGCAGTCGCGCCGCGCGAGGTCGCACAACGCATCGAAGCCGCCCACCAGCGCGCCGTCGAAAAGACGCTCGCCTCGATCGAACGCGACGTCGCCTACACCCGCATCGGCACCAACGGTGTCGCCCGCGTAGAGGCCGACGGACTCATCGCGGCTGCCTTCACCCACCGCGACTCCCGCTGCGGCGACCCCGATCTGCACACCCACGTGCCCATCTCGAACAAGGTCCGCTACACCGGTGTCGACGGCATCCAACGATGGGGAGCTCTCGACGGAAAACCGTTGCACCGCCTGGCCGTGCAAGCCAGCGAAGAGTACAACTCCCGACTCGAAGCCGAGATCATCGCGGAGTTCCCCGGCATACATTTCGCTGACCGTGACCCCGAACTTCGGGGCAAACGACCCGTCCGCGAGATCGTCGGCGTCTCCCCGGAACTGTCGGCCCGGTGGTCAGCACGCACCCGCTCGATCCAGGACAAGACCGACGAACTCATCGCCCGTTTCCAAGCCGAGCACGGACGTGAACCCACTGCCGTCGAACACATCGCGCTACGCCAGCAGGCCAACCTGGCCACCCGCGAAGCCAAACACGAGCCCCGTTCCCTGGCCGAACAACGCACCCAGTGGCGCGCCGAAGCGATCGACACCCTCGGCTCCGACGCCGCGCTCGCCGACCTCGTCTCCACCAGTCTCGGGGTCAGCGTGCACCCCGAGCTGGCAGCTGAGATGCGCCGACTGGAAGGCATGTTCACGCTGGGGCGGGCACACCCGCATCATCCGCCGGCCCCGACCGGTGACCGTCTGTGGGAGTTGGCCGCGGCGAACTTGGCCGACCACGGCCCGCGCCGACCCGAGGACCTGACCGACGCGCAGGTGCGCGACTACGCCCACACCGCCGTGACCCGCGTGGCCACCACCCGCTCAGTGTGGCAACCCCACCACGTGCGCGCCGAAGCGCTACGCCAGGCCCGCATTCTCGGCGTGGCACCCGAGCACATCACCGCCGTGGCCGACCGGATCGCGGCGACCGCGCTGAGCGAACACTGCGTGCACATCACCCGTGCCCGCCGCGATGGCGACCGCGGCGAACCGGCGATGCTGCGCGGCAGCGACGGTGAATCGGTGTTCGTCGACCGCAGTCTGGACCACTTCACCAGCCCCGAAGTGCTCGCCGCCGAGCGCCGTATCGTCGCGGCCGCGCAGCTCTCGGATGGGCATCGCAGCGACCCGATGCATGTTGACCTCGCCCTCCTGGAACACGAAGCGAACAAGTACCCACTCAACGCTGGTCAGCAAGCCCTGGTACGCGAGTTCGCCACCACCGGTGCCCGATTCCACCTGGCACTCGCTCCCGCCGGAACCGGCAAAACCTCGGCGATGGCCGCGTTCACGACCGCGTGGACCAACGGTGGCGGCACCCTGATCGGCCTCGCCCCGACCGCGAATGCCGCGCAGGTCCTGGCCAAAGACATCGGTAGCCACGCCGACACCCTGGACAAGTACGCCTGGACGCTGCACGCGCTGCGCGCGGCCGGAGACGACCCCGACGCACGCGCCGCCGTCCTCGAGAAAGCGCCCGACTGGTTCGAGAAAATCGGGCCCGGCACGGTCGTGCTCATCGACGAAATCGGCATGAGTTCCACCGCCTCCCTCGACCCGGTGATCGCCGATGCCCTGGCCCGTGGAGCCGACGTCAAAGGTGTGGGCGACGACCAACAGTTGGCCTCCGTTGCCGCCGGCGGCGTGCTACGCGACGTTGCCGACGTCGGCAACACCCTCACCCTCACCGAAGTCATGCGGTTCACCGACACCGCCGAAGGTGCCGCCTCCCTGGCCATCCGGGAGGGCCGCGAGGAGGCCATCGGCTACTACATCGATCACCAGCGCGTGCACGTCACGGCCGACACCCTCGCCGCCGACATCGCCTACCAGGCATGGCGACGCGACACCCAGGCCGGGCACGCCTCAGTCATGCTCGCCCCCACTCTCGACACAGTCCGCGAACTCAACGAACGCGCCCGCAACGACCGCCTCGCCGACTACCCGGCACTGGCCGGCGGCCGCGAAGTCACCCTGGCCGACGGGCTGACCGCCAGCCTCGGCGACACCATCCGCACCCGCCGCAACGACCGCCGACTCCGCCTGTCCGGGACCGACTTCGTCCGCAACGGCTACCGCTGGACCATCACTGACGTCGGCGCCGACAACACCCTGACCGTGCGCCACGAAACCTCCGGCGCCAGCCTGACCCTGCCAGCCGACTACGTACGTTCGGACTGCGAACTCGGCTACGCCTCCACCATCCACGGCGCCCAGGGCATGACCGTCGGATCACGCGGAAAACAGTTGGGCACCTGCCACATTGTTGGCTCGGACCAACTCGACAAACAACTGCTCTACGTCGCGATGACCCGCGGTACCGACGGCAACCACCTCTACCTCGGAACTTCAGAGTCCGACCCGCACAAAATCATCTTCGACCGCGCACAACGGCCACCGACCGCGGTCGATCTCATGCGCAGCATCCTGACCCGCGACGGTGCGCAAACCTCAGCGACCACCGCCGTCCGCGACGCCGACTCCCCCGCCGCACGCCTTGCCGCCGCCGCCGACAACTACACCTTTGCCGTCGGCGCGATCTCTGAACACCACCTCGGACCCGAGGTCATGGCCGCCATCGACCACGGTGCCGACCACCACCTACCCGGGCTCACCGACGCCGCCGCCTGGCCGGTGCTGCGCCACCATCTGGCCACGCTTGCCGTCGACCGACCCAACCCGGACACCGCGGCCGCCGACTACACACTCGAGCGACTCGCCGCGGCGATCGCGGTCCGCGAACTCGGTACTGCCGCCGATCCCGCCGCCGTCCTCGACTGGCGCCTTGACCATTCCGGAGAGCACTCCGCCGCGCGGCGCGGGCCGCTGCCGTGGCTGCCGGCGATCCCCGCCGCCCTGGCCGCCCACGACGACTACGGCCCGTACCTCGCCCGCCGCGAACAACTCGCCACAGACATGGCCGGCCATGTGCGCGCCAACGCCGAGACATGGACCGCGGCCAGCGCTCCGCGTTGGGCACGCCCACTGGTCGTCGCCGACGGCGACCACGGTCGTCTACTCGCCGACATCGCCGTGTTCCGCGCCGCCCACACCATCGACGACCGCGACAAGCGGCCACTGGGCCCCGACCAGTACGCCCTGAGCCGCCGCCGCCATCAAGACCGGCTCGCCGAGCGGTTCGCCGACGCCATCCACACCGACGGCGCCGACACCCGCCGATGGGATCAACTGGCACACTCGATCGACACCCATCTCACCGCGGATCCGTTCTGGCCCGATCTGGCCGAACGGCTCTCCGTCGCTGCGCGTGCCGGTGTCGACGTGCACACCCTGCTCACCGACGCGGCCGCCGACACAACGCTGCCCACCGAACTACCCGCCGCGGCCTTGTGGTGGCGGGTCGCCGGCGACCTCGAACCGGCCGTCCTCGACGCTACCGACTCCGCGATCCGAGTGCCCTGGACATCTGAGCTGGCCCACATCGTCGGCGACCAAGCCGCCGAAGCGATCTACACCGATCCCGCATGGCCCAGCCTGGTCGCCGCCGTCACCGCCGCCGACCCGCAGCAGTGGACACCGGCCGAGATCCTGGCCACCGCCGACCAACTGCTCCACGCCGGCGGCGACGGCGAGCACGTGCGCCTCGACGAATATGCCCGCGCACTGGCCTGGCGCGTCGACCTACTCGCCACCCACAGCGCCCACGCCGAGGACATCCCGCTTCCCGACGAGCCGCTGAGCACCGCCGAGGAGGAGACCGCCCCCGCCGACCCCACCATCGAGCACACGTCCGAACCAGCCGATCTCCACGACCAGGGCCACGGCGACCTGCCCGAAACCGCCACCGACGCCGACGACGACTATCTCGCCGCGCTCACCGCCGACCCTGCACCCTCCGGAGACGAGGAGGAGTACGGCCCGCAGGTCGACGACCTCGGGGATCTCGATTTCGATGACCTCACCGCCGATCGTCCTGCCATCGTCGTCGAGCTGCCTGAGGACACCGACCTCGACGAGCTGCGCCGTGCCGCCGCCGCCGCCCACGCCGACACCAACCGACTGCACGCGCTCATCCTCGACCCCACCCAGCAGGGCCCGGCCGTGGCTGCCGCCCGCGGCCGACTCGACGAGCTCCAACACCGCGCCGACGCGCACCGTCCGGCCCTGGCCGAAATGACCCGCGCACACCACGACTGGGTCGAAGCCGACCTGGCCGCCGAAGCCGCGGCCGCGGTCCGAGACCGCCTCACCCCCACTACAGGTGACGACGACCCACGGCTTGCGGCCGAACGCGAACTTGCCGCCGTGCACGCCGAAGACGCCCGTGCCCGCGCCGACGAAGCGCTGGTCCGAGTCAGTGCCGCCAACTCCACCCTGACCAAACTCGCACCGAACGGTGTTGTCACTGCCGGCGACGTGCACCGGGCACGCATGGCCGCCGAGCGGGTCGACCTCGACGCCCTGACCCGGCTACGTGGCGCCGCACACCGCCTCGACGACCGAGTGTTCCGGGCTGAACGGTCCGCAGCCCGCCGACGCGCCGCCAGCCTCACCCTGCCGCCACCGATGCCAACCGCGCCGGCGCGCACCACACGCACCGATGTGCGCCGACACTCGCCAGTCGAGCTCGCTGCGTCGGTGGGGACCGTCGCGCTGGCCGACGCGCCGCTCGACGAGCTGGCCATCGCCTATCACACGGCGACCGCCGACCTCGCTGAACATCGCATCCGCGCTGCCGCGCAAGTATTCGGACCCACCGCGGCTGACGCGCTAGCACGCGACCCACGGCGCGTGGCGCTGGCCGACGCACTGGCCGCAGCGCACCGCCACGGCATCGCCCCCGACGACGCGTTGCGCTCGGCCGCCCGATCAGTCGACCTCACCCCCGACGCCGCGGGCCTGGCCACACACGTGCACCAGCTCGCCACCACCACCGCCGACACCCACTACCGGCACTGGAAGACCGACCACAGCGAGCAGCTCGAACGCGCATTCCCCGCCGCCGACACCACCAGCAGCGACTGGGACACATTCTGCCGCAGACTCTTCCACCAACACCAGACCACCGGCGCCGACATCCGCACCCTGTACGGACAAATCACGCAGCACGCCCCCGCTCTCGCCGACGCCGTCACCCTCGACACGGCAGCAGCCCACGCCTTCACGACCCCTGTTACCACACCCGATTGGGCGCCCGCACCGGTCGCGATCCCCGGCGACAACGCCGCCGCACTCGACGTCGCACAACAAGCACACCGCGACTACACCTCAGCACTGTCAGCGCGCACCGCCGGCCCCACCATCGACACCGCAAACGCCGCCAGCCGGTGGGAACCGATTCTCGGAACACGACCCACCGACCCCCGCCTCGCCGACACCTGGGATAGCGCGCACACCCATCTCGACGCCTATCACGCCCAGTACGGCAGCGCATCAACCACATTCGACCCAGTACCCGAATCTGCGCCACACCACCAACGCACCGCGCACGCCTCGGTCACCAACCACATCGACGACCTCACCTCACAACAGCGCGAACAGCACCTCCAACGCCTCGCCGACCTCGACCAGCAGCGCAACAGCGCCCGGCTCGGCACCGACAACGACGCCGCGGCCCATCGCAGCGCACCACAGGAGATCGAACACACCCGACGCCGCCTGTAGTAGGCCGATCCTCAGAACGGGACCGACAGTCTTGTGTGGCGCATCCGAAAGAGACAGCGCGACATCAGATCTTCCTGCTTTGTTCTCGAACAGGACTGATCCGGCGAGGGCACCTCCCAAAGACGTTCAATCGTTCGACGTCGGTACAGGTCCAACGCTGAGGCCCGTTCGCCGCGCCGTCAGGGGTTTAGGTTCTCCGTGCGGTTAAGTTAACCGTGAGCGTGTTGAGCCAGAAGGTGCCCACGTCCTTACGTTTCGGCTGCACAACATCCCATGTGCTTGTACCGATCCGGTAGCAGGACTCGAAATTCTCGTAAGGGTTGACGTACATCCGAATCCGACCGTCCTCATCGCCCCACCACGTTCCGTCGGTGGCCTCGGCGTAGTAGTAGACGTATCGATTCATCGTCCAAATCACGGTTCTCGAGTTACCGGGATCGAACTTCCACCATCCCTCTGTTGACCAATTTCCGTACTCACCACCGCAGCTGTCCGGGTCGTACTCCATGACCGCGACCCGCACCCTCTTGCTGTAGTTGTTCTTGAAGGCCAACCACATCGCCTTACCCCTTCTGTTCGTCGTCAAGCGAGTGTTCGGTGACACGCATATCTGCCCCGGCGCCATCGCGCAGTGAAGGCTTCGTCGACTTGGCGGCCTGGTCATCTTCGGAAGTGTGGGTGCCGTGCTCGCCTGCGTACACGAACTCTGTCAGGTCTTCTTGGTCCGCGCGCTTAGCCATCATGTCTACCCCGGCTTTCTTCTGATCTGGACTCCTTGTGGCCTACAGTGGCCGCCGCGATTCAAGCACTAGACCCATTGCCTTGGCGGACCGTCGCCACTATTAATTCGACCAGACGAGGAGTCGACAGTTGGGCACTTCCGTGATCCGCGCACTGGGCAGTCATTCAATCAGCGGAACCAGTGGTTTGGTACTCACGGTCGCTGCGGCTCAGGTGCCCATGTAAGGGTGCGGCAGGAGAAGGTTCGATCCGTCTGTTCCGGGCGGGGAACAACAGCAGATCTGACCTTCTCCTGCCGCGGTGGGCGGCGGGCACCTCGGCGTGGTGCGCGGGCCGGGTTACCTACCGCCGGTCTAGGAGGCACGCACGAGTTCGGCGCGCCCGTCGGTCAGTTCGGTTGGTCGGGCGACGAATCGTCGACAGGTTCTATCTGGGCCACAAACACTTTACGTTTGGCGTCCAGCAGCCACAGAGCATCGTTATGGCGGTAGCCGCTGTCGGGGTCAGTGAGATCGACAGGTTCGGCGTGGCTTTCGCGGACGAGCTCAGCCATCCGGGCTGGTGAGATGGTCGCCGGGGTGGTGGCCGAGCGCGGTTTCCGCGCTTGGACGTCGCGGTCGACCCAGTCAGCGATGTCGTGGAAGGTGTGTACGTCGCGTGGCTGGGCGGTGCAGTCGCGGGTGGTGCAGCCCTGAACGCCGAAATCGTTGAGGTGAGCCAGGAATGGACGTAGGTACTGGGTGTGCCAGGCCGCCATGCCCGCCCAATATTCGATATCCCCATCTGCGGTGTTGGCGATGTCGTAGGCGGCGCGGTGCGCTGTCATCAGTGCGGTCAGTTCCTCGACCATGCGTGAGTGGCGATACCAGCAGCCGGGGATCTCGCTGGGCAGTTCGTAGCGTATCCGCAGCCAGCCCACCCAGTCGACGAGCTCGGTCCACAACTGTTGCGCGGCCTCGCGATCGAGGGTGTCCCAGCAGAAACGAGACGGCTTGAACGTGGGCTCACTGCGGTTGGTGCGGGTGTCGGTCGTCGTTGTCATTGGCCCGCCTTGGTGGGCATGTCGGCGAGCCGGGTGGTGACGTCGCCGGTGGCGCGGATGCGGTTGAACAGGTCAGCGGAGGCTTCGGCTGCGTGGGCTAGGTCGGGGCGATCCCAGACTTGCGGCAGGGTCAGCATGATCGGTTTGGTCCCGCGGTAGATCATCAACGCTTGGTCCTCTTCCATTTCCCGGATCTCGTCGACACTGAGAACTGCCTTTTCCCGAATGTCGTGCGGGTCGGGGCTCATACGTTCGTAGCGGGTGCCGAACAGCCGTGATAGTGAGTCCAGTTCCTGCTGGTCGCCGAGGCCGGGCAGGATGATCCGGTTGGGCGCGTTGATGGTGAACTCCTGGCCGGCGGTCTGCCCCCACCGCTTGATGTTCTGTAACCGGTTGTGGGCGAACGCCCAGATGGATATTCCGCGCCCACCACTGTCGGTCATCTTGTCGGGCAGGTGCGGGATGGGGGCGATGTTGTTCACCTCGTCGAGGACGAGGCGGGCGGGAACCGCTAGGCGGTTGTTGGGTTCGCGCTGGGATTGGCGGTCGAGGATGCGGTACACCTCAGCGGTCAGCGCCGACACGATCGGAGCAACCTTCTTCTGCTCTGACTTGCACGCCAGGTAGAGAGTGTTGGCCCCGCCGAGCACGAACGATTCGAGGTCGATCGACTCGTGACGGGGAACATCGACCATCCGGGCGATCGACGGATCAGCGAGCGGGTCGAGCAGCATGGAGGCGGTCCCGAACACGTCGTCGGTGGATTCGGATTGGTTGTTGGCCACCGACTTGAGGTCGTTGGCCCAGTCGGCGTACACGCCATGCAGGATCTCGTAGGCCGGTTTCCACTGTTTGAGGTTGACCCACGACCGCACCGTCATCAGCCCCTGGTTGTCGAGGGCTGCGGCCATCATGAAGCATCGGATGACCGTCGCCGCGCGAACCTCCCAGAAACTGCTGTTACGCACCCCTTCCATCGGCGAGGCCTGGACGAGCGCCGCCGCGCGCTCGATCGCGGTTTCGGGCTCTTCACATCCGGCCAGCATCGCCCACCGCAACGGCTTGGGCCATCCGGTCAGCCCGGTCGGATCGAACACCTCGACGTCGCCGACCTCTTTGCGTTCGCCGATGGTCGCGGCGATCATGTCCACTTTGGTTGTGGTGGCCGCCAGGAAACCGGGTGCATCCCAACAGCGTTGCACCGCGATACGCCAGGTCTTACCGGCCCCGGTGGGGCCCTCACAAATGGTGCAGTCGCGGTGCTGCACATAGACCGGTTCGCGACGGCCGCGCAGCTCGCCGACGTAGATCGCCGCTTCGGCCGGATCAATGTCGCGGGTCTTGACCCCGTCGTAGGTGACATTGCCGCGCCGCGCCCGCATCACGGCCGCCGCTTCGGTCAAGTTGGCCGCGGCGAGGTCAGTGGCGGTGGCCAGGCCACGCTCTTTGGCTTCGGCGCGGGCACGGCGAGTGTCGATGAACGCCCACACCTTCCACGCCAGCACACCGACCGCGGCGACCAGCACTGCAAAGCACACCCAGAACAGCCACCCCGACCCGGCGGCGGTGTCACCCGGCCAGGCCGCTGCGGGGTTCGATGGACTGGTGATCGTGGCCTTGAGACCGGCGAACAGCGCCGGATCATCGCCACTGGGCCACGCCCATCCGTGCCCAGCCAGCAGCCCGGAAAGTGCGCCGGCCACTGACACCACGCATCCGAGGGTGGCGATCGCGACGACACCGCCGATGATCAGGGTGGCCGCGGTTGAGTCGGTACCGTCCTGGGTGGCTGAGCGTGTACCGCGATATCCGCTAGTTGCCATGGTGTGTCGGGCCTTTCGGTTGGTGCCGAGCGGGTAGCTCGGGCATCTCCAGATCGGTGTTCCATTCCCACGCGCTCATCCCCGCCAGCTCCGCCGTCAGCAGCTCACGCCCACTGATGTCACCGCTGTCGGCGCCATCATCGGCGGCGGGGTCAGCGCCGGCGGGTTCCTCGTCGAGGATGAACGCTGCGGTCGGGGCCTCGGTGTCGGAGAACACCAGCGCGGCCGAGTGGTCGGCCGCTGACAGGTTGTAGCGCAGACACACTCGAAACCGCCGCGATTGCTCGACCGCGGCACCGATCAGCAGCCTGGACGCCGATGACTCCAGCGGGAGCCAGTTCCGGTCGGTGAGCATAAACGCGATCTCCTGGACCACTGCCATGCCGGCGGTATTGACCAGAAAGGTGGCGATCACCATCAGATGCGCCGTGTCGTCGCCGGCCCAGCCGTCGAGGTCGGCACGAAACCGCTTCTGCAGTCGACGATGCACGTCGGCGTCGAGAAGAAAGGACGTGTCGGGCAGATGTTTGATGACCAGCTTGTGGAAGAACCGGGTCTCCTCGATCGCCTTGACCTCACCGATCACCACCATGAGTGGGGTCGGCTTGCCGGGCTTGGCCTGCGCTGCCTTCCACGCCGCGTGACGGCGCGAACTCAGCTGCGCCTTGTGGTCTGGGTCGAAGGGCTCTGGGATGAATAGTTTGCGGCCCAGCGGTTGGCGTTTGGCCTGCTTGTTGTGCCCAGCCTGACGCAGATGCCAACTGACTACCCGCCAGTTGCGGCGGCCAGCCATGCGTGGTGACCAGGTCGTCAAAGCTGCTTCGTCCCATAGGTAATGCAACAGGGCACGCAGCGTGAGCTTGTGCCCGTCGGCGACGACCGTGTCGGCCTCGGCCTCGCCGGTGACCTCCGGTGCCGTGCGCCCGACGCCTTTGGACAGAGAGAATCCGAACCGCAAGGTCGTGGTGCCGTCCTCGGGGTTATCGGTGATCGCATCACCGATCACCTGGCCTAGCCCCGACAACGCTGCGGGCGGTTGCCACGACCCGCAACCTGCGTCATGGGCGGCCCCGGAGTTGGGCATGCGTTTGACGATGAACCCACTGCCCGTCGCGGCGACGTACATCGGCACACCTGGTGTGCGACATCCACACAGCGGGCGCGCGTGGCGGGTATGTGCGTCAGCCAAGGTCTGTTGGGTGGTGGTGTCACTCATGGCGCCCAGTGGTGTGCCGTCGAGCGTGAGGTTACTCATTCGGGTCGTCCTCTCCCGAGGTGTCCTAGTAGCGGGCTGGGTCGGTGGTTGAGAGTCGGGTGTAGCCGGTGGTGATAACGCCGATGACGGCGATGACCACGGCGACCAGGAACGCGGGGCCCAGGGTGGCTTGCCAGGGGCCGGAGGCGTAGGTGATCACGAAGCCGATGGCCGCGACGAGGGCGGCGATGGCGGTGAAGAACATGCTGGTGCGGTTGGTGATCTTCAAGAGCAGCCACATGATTCCGGCGGCGACGATGGCGGCGGCGGCCGAGAGCCATGCAGCGGTCGACGCGGTGAGCGCGGGGCGGGACAAGGCGTGTTCGATCCAGTAGGCGGCCGGCACCCACCGCGTGGTGACGATATTGATCAGCAGCACACCCAGGTAGCCGACGAGTGCTGCGGTGATGGCGGTGAACGCGGCGCTGCCGACGTAACGGGTCAGGTCGACGCCCGGGTCAAAGCTGCGGTGCTTGCGCTCGGTGGGGATCTCGGAGCGCTGGGTGTGGCCACCTGTTGGTGGTGCGGAGCCGGTGCCAGTGGGGTCGGTGTCGGGATAGTAGTTCAGCGGTGAGGGCTCAGAATAGGCAGCTGTGGCCGGCCGCTGGCCGTCGCCCTGTTGCGAGTAGGCCCAGCTGCGTTCGGGAGGGTCCCCAGGTAGGTGGGCGGTGGGATCGTGGGTGTTCATGATGGGTTGATCTCCTCTCTGTGGTTTAGGTGGTGCCTTCGAGGACGTTGTCGGTGTTGGTGAGGTCGGCCTCGATACGCGAACGCACATGCTGCATGAGGATCGGGTCGCGGCCCTTCATCCACACAAGGCATTGGCCCCGGTGGAGTTGGGTAAGAACGTCTTTGGTCTCTGGCGGCAGGTGATACATCTGGCACACCTCGCGGGCGTCGTCGTCACGGCCCTGCCGGTAGAGCAGGGCGATGTCGGATTCCTGCATCAATGCCCGCGAGGGTGAATCGCGAGCATGGTCGGAGAGGTGGTGAAACGCTGACCAGGTCGAAAGGCCGAGACCGCGAGAGAGTTTCATGTTGCCGCGCGCCACGACACCGGTTGATCCCTCACCGAGGAACCACCCTTCCTCGAAGATCGCGATGGTCTGCTTGCGGTCGGCTGCGCGTGCAGCCAGCCGATTGGCCAGCCAGGTTTGCGCGGTGGTCATGACCACTCGCAGACCGGGGCCTTGTTCGGGCAGCGCGGACAGGTCGAAGTGGACGAACGGATGGTTGAGCGCTTCGTGCACTTCGGGGCTGGTGGGTTGGTCGACGAGGCCGCGCAGAGCCCCGTCGACGAGTTCGAGGATGGCCAGACCGGGGGCGACTCCCCACTCGAGAGAGCGATGGGCCCAGCGTTTGCCGAAGTAGGTGAAGTCGCCCAGGTCGGCGCGCACGGATTCGGGGAGATCCTCGCCTCGACGAACGTAGTCCAAGGCCTGTTCGGACTTTCCGGAGACACCGTCGAGGAGTTGACCGGCGACGTCGACGAGGAGCGGCTCGGTTCCCGCCGCCGCCGCGCGGGCGTTGACGGTGGACAGAGCTAGACGCACCGCAGCCTTTTCCGGCTGGCTCAGTGGCCGCTCCATCGCGTCGCGCAGCACTGCCAGGAGCAGGAGTTCTTGCCCGGCGGGCACCACCCCGGGCACGCCTCCGGTGTGGCGGCCGTCGGTGGAGATGGCGGGGTCGAGCAGGTTCAGCGATGCCCCGCCGCCGCCGGCTCGGAAGGTCACTGATGGGACGCCGAGTTCGTCGGCGATGACGCCGTATTCGCCGCGGCCGCCCTGGCGTTTCTTGTCGAAAGCGACGATCTGGCGGTTGAGTATCAGCTGCCGGTACAGCCCAGACGTTTTGAGGATCGATGATTTCGACGAGCCGATGTCACCGATGGCGCACACGTTGACGCCGTCGATGACGCGTTCGCGGTAGAGCTCGAACGGGTCCAGCCGTACAGCGGCCTGGCCCATCAGGTTGCGCCCGGCCAGTAGGCCGCCATGTTGCACTGGTTGGCGGGTGGTGGCCAGGTTGAGTGCTTCGGCTTGTCGGGTGGTCGACCACGCCCCGGCTGGGCGATCCTCGTACCATCCCCATTTGTCAAGCCACCGTA
The DNA here is from genome assembly GCF_009862785.1 of Gordonia sp. SID5947. Classification (NCBI taxonomy): domain Bacteria; kingdom Bacillati; phylum Actinomycetota; class Actinomycetes; order Mycobacteriales; family Gordoniaceae; genus Gordonia; species Gordonia sp. SID5947. The sequence continues at coordinate 47,022 of NZ_WWHU01000002.1, forward strand.
GGCGTTCGGGAGGTTCGCGGCGAAGCGCAACTGCCCCAGAGCTGCTCGGGAGTTCGGCATAGCCGTCGTCGTCGGTGAGGTCGCGCGTGGGTGGCTCCCACGTGCTCTCCGCCGGTGCGGATTCTTCGCGGCCAAGTACCCATCGCCACCAGTGCTGCAGTTGTTGACTGCGGCTTGGGGGCCGTTCTTGATGTCCGCGAGGACTTCGTCTGGTCCGCGAACGATGGTCATCGCCGGTGGTCCTCTCGTTTGCTAGCTGAGCTAGTCGAGCTATTGGGGTTGGGCATGTCAGCGGGTGTAGCGGGTGGTGGCCAGGCCGCGACCCATCGGGAGGGTCCAGAACATGGCGATGTCGTGGTCGCCTTTGCGCCAGCGCAATTCGGTGATGGCGGACTCGTCGGCGGCGGCGGCCACGCGGGCGCACGCGCGGTCACAGTCGTCGGGATCGCGGCCGGTGACCGACACTGACATCGACCAGATCACGCCGTGATAGCCCGATCCTTCCTTGAGGTCCTGGGCGCGGCGGGCGGATGCATCGGCCATCACTTCGGAGGTGCCGTCGCTGATGCGGCCCCGCTGCTCGGCTTCCAGCGCGGCGGCGGCATCACTGGTGCGGTGTTTCTTGGCGACTTGGCGGGCGCGGTCGGCGGGCACGAAGTCCATGCGCACGGCCAGAGTGCGGATGGTGGGACTCGGCGGCACACCTTCGGTGGGGTCCCCCTCGTCGGGTTCGACACCGGTGAGCATCGGTGCGAGCCACGCCGGTCCCAGCGGCACCGGTGCGACTTTGCCCGGTGGCACGGTCGCCACCCGGGTGTGCCAGGCCACCGCCTCGGGATCGTCGGGGTCGGCGCGAACGACGATCGCCTCAGGGGTGCCCACATAGGACGGGAAACAGGTCTCCCACCGAACACCTTCGTGCTGATCGAGCGGGTAGGTCGGGTTGATGAATGATCGAAACACCGAGCACGCTCGCTGTTCGCCGAGCACATCGACGCGACCGTAGCCGCTGGCCTGTAGGGCGCGCTGAATGTTGGCGACTTCGTCACGGATCACCAGAGCCACACCGCCTTCCACTGCGGCGCCTTTGCTGCCGGCCAGGCGGGCGGCCTGTTTCATCAGGGCCGGTGTCTCGCCGATGCAGACGGCGATATAGCAGCGGTGATCTTCGGCGTAGGGCCGGATGTCATCGATGAGCTCGCCGTAGGAGATGATCGGGCCGCGTAGCCGTTCGGCCAGCGCGGGGTCGAGCGCGGCGACCCGCTCGGTGATCCATGCTTCGTGCGGGTTGAGATCCGAGGGCACGCTACGCGAGACCATTTGCAGGCTTTTGACATGTGAGGTGCGGCGCGCGCACACGTTGTACACCGATTCGCTCAGTGCCTGTTGGTTCTGTGCCCACGTGTTGTCCGAGCGCAGCCCTTCGGCCAGCCCCTGTACCGAGAGGACCAGCGAAAAGTAGTTCGCCTCACCGGGATTGTGGTGCCAGAGGATGAACATGTCATCGAGTCCGGTGCCGGTGAGATCCAGCGGTTCGACTTTGCCCAGCGGCACTGGACGCAGCCAGCCTGGGTCGATGTCGGGGTTGCCGTAGTCGGGGTCGTCGACACCGATGAACAGGTGCTCACCGCGGCGACGACGTCGGCGCTCGTGCCGGTGATGCAATCGGCGACCGGCGATCGACCCGCCGCCGAAGTCGATCACCGCCGCGATGGTGCCGGGGATGAGCACCACGGCCACTATCAACCCGATCAGGCCGAGAGTGACCATCGCCACCAGAGTGAGCAGCAACGAGGTGACCAGAGCCAGTTTCGCGGGGAACGACACCCCGCCGACATAACGGCTGGCCACCTCGCCGCCCAGGATCGCGGTGCGCACACTGTCGCGTTGTGCGTCGGCAATATCGATCGTCATCAGTGACTCCCCTGGTTATGAGTTATTTGCGGTCGGAGCGGAATTCGCGGCGACACCATGGGCGCGTTGTGAGGCGTTGATTGCCCCCGCGCGGGTTCCTGCCGCCGCGCCGGCTTTGGCCATTCCGCCGGCGATGTGGCCGCCCTTGCCCGCCGCTGAGGCCAGCCGCGCCGCGGTTGCAGTGACCGGGCCACCGGCGGTCGCGGCACCTTTGAGGGCGGTGCCGCCGGCATGCATCACCGCGCTCCCGCCCGCGGCGTGCGCGCCGCCCGGGGAGCCGGAGCCGTGATGTGAGGTTGCGGCTGCGTGATGAGCCCCCTGTCCCCCGCCGCCGACTCCGGCAGCCGAGCCGCCACCGGAGTCGCGGCCGGCCCCGGAGTGACTGGCCCGCACGGCGCCACCCATGCCGGCGCCGACGGTCTGTCCGGCTCCGCCGCCGCTGTCGCCCATGCGGTCGGCGTCCTCACCGTTGGGTAGCAGCGGTGACCACTTGAGTAGCGAGAAGGGGGCTATGCCGACGACGAAGAACGCCAGAGAGCACAGCGCCAGGGAACCCCAGGCAGCGATCTTGCCGTCACCCGTGGTGGATTCGGCGGCCGACCAATTGATGACCTGGATGATGACTGCCAGCGCTATGAACAGCAGCGGCGTGGACAGGATCAGCGACACCAGCATCATCGGCACCCGCAAGGCTTTGCGCCGCCAGGTCGGGTGCACGAACATGCCGTAGCCGATTGCACACGCCACGCACGCCAACGGGACACCGATCTGATGCATGAGTAGCCCGAGGAACAGCGCGAACGCGCCGAAGGCCAGTATGCCGAACCCGATGATGGCGCCGACCGCACCGCCGACCAGGGTTTCGTTGGTCAGTCCACCGAGCATCGTGGATACGTTGTTGACGACCTCGTCCATCGAGGTGCCCATCATCTGCGCGATCAGCACCGTCACCGCCTTGGCCAGACTTTGCAGCATCCACGCGATCATGGGGGTGTACATCATCGCGGCGATCGCGGTGGGCAGATAGCCCAGGGTGTCTTTGGCCAGGGCGTTGGCGCCGCCGGATCGGGCTGCGCGCACCGTGGCAAGGATGAACATCACCGCCAGCACGGCCAACCCCAAACCAATGCTCATCGCATACCACTTGAGGAACCAGGGTTGGCGCAGGTCGAAATCACCGACGGTGGCCAGTCCGGGGAGCACGGTGGTGGTCATGTCGATCGCGGCCTGCTTGAAGTTGTTGGCCCACTCCTCGGGAAGCCCGTCGGCGTTTTCGAAGAACTCTTTGATCTTGCCGCCGGTCTGGCCCCACAACATCGACCATCCTGACGAGAACGCTGTCCCGGCCAGCAGGGCTGGGTTGGACCACATCGTGGCGAGGGTGGCCACGCGCAACGCGGGCCTGGCGGCCGCGCTGGCGCGGTCGCCGAAGCTCTTGTTTTGGTCGATCCAGTTCTGGGTGCCCCGGAAAAGCCGCCCGACACCGGAGTTCCACTGTGTGCATCGGGCGATGTCGCTCTGATTGGTGGTCTTGGTGCAGTCCAGGAAGAACGCATGCATGCAGTACCAGATGCCGTCGGCCTCGTCGTTCTTGCACGGCTCACGGATTGCCTTCTCTACGTCGCCGTTACCGGCTGCCATGGCTTTGATCGATCCTTCATCGGGTTTGTCGGCGAACTCGAAACCCCACGCGCTGATCGACTTGGTCGACCACCGTGCCAGATCGTCGGCGCACACGGGTTCGGTGGAGGGATAGTCCTCGGTCTTATCGGTTGGGTAGCTCGGGTCGAGCCATCCGTTGTCGCGGCTGGGGCGAAAACCGTTGCGCATCTGACGTTTCGCATCATCTGCGGACCGAATTGCTGGACTCAGCTCGTCGTTGTCCTTGTAGCGGTCGGCGAGCTGTTTGGCCCGATCATCCTCCCCTCGACTCCAAAAGAGCAGTTCGGGCTCGGCGGGGAACGTCGCTGCCAGATATGCGGCGAAGTCCCCACCTCGATTGGCGCACGCACCTTTGAACCACGATGCACTCTTGAACTCGTCGGTACCGGCCACGAGTTGTTTGAGTGGTGCGGGAAAACCAGCGGGCAGAAACTTGCCGTTGGTCTGTATCTGGCCGGACTGTCCGCTGGTCTGAACGTCGTCGTCGGCGGCAGCCGAGCCCAACCCGGCTCCGCTGGCCAGGATGGCAAGCACCAGTGCGACGATCAGTGCGGCCCGGATCGAGATTCGCGTGCGCCCCACGATTGGCCCTCCTGCCCTGTGTTAGTTGACGAAGAAGCTGTAGTAGCCGCTCATTGCCGTTTTCGACAGCGCCGCATCAGCTTCGGGGAAGGTCGCTTCTTCCGGATTCGGGCCGGCCTGAAACTGCCAGTCGATGGCCTTCCAGTCGTTGTCAAACCACCCCAACGTGACCGTGGTCGTGGTCCACAGCGTCAGCACGCCGACCTTGCCGGCGTCATTGACCGGGGCCTGCGAGGCGCCCACTGACCACACCGCGACGGTGGCTCGGTCGTCGGTGTAGTTCGGGACGGTCACCATGGCCGGGGCGGAGTTGAACACCGAGCGGTCCTCAGCCCGGCCCGACGCCACCGCAAGCACCTGAGTCAAGGCCTCGCTCGGTTCCGGACCGACGGCGATGTCTTTGAGCTTGTCGCCGCTGACCTTGCCGTCGCGGGCCTGATCGACCGACTGGGCGAAGTTGACCGCCGCTGTGGCCGCACCCGGTTTGTCGTGGGTGTACTTGGCCGGAATGCCGGCCACGATCGAGGCCGGTCCGTGGGCCGAACCGATACCGGAACTGGTGACGTCAGTGGCACTCTCGTCATCGCCGGAACCGCCGCACGCCGCCGCGACGCCAAAGATCAGCAGAATGATCACCAACAGTGCTGCGGCACCGATCAGCACACGCTTGGTACCGAACACTGATCCCGGTGAGCGCCACGCTCCATCCGGCGGGGGTGGCCCTCCCTGCTGTGTCGACGGGGACGCGGAGACCGCGCTGTAGTTGGGGGTACTGGACTTCCTGGGGCTCATGAGGATTGCCTTTCGTTCGTTGCTTAGAGGGCCAGGCTGATCAGCAAAATGATCACGGTCACGAGGAACAAGAGCCCGAAGATCAGGAGGGTGCGGACGCGGCGGCGGGCGTGCTGGTTGGCGACCGAGCTGGTCGGACGACCGCGCGCGGGACGTGGCGACGATGACGATGCGGACATGTGATGCTCCTTCAGTTGTGGATGACGACGGGGTGGTGGGGTCGGGCTAGACGCCGACGGCGAACAGGACGCCGGCGATGATGACGGAGGCTGCGGCGCAGGCGGCCAGGCCGACGCAGGCATCGACGAACGATGATTTGGCCTCGACCTGCTGGCCGGCGAAGCCGCGGCGGTTGGCCGAGGACCACTTCGCGCCGGCCAGAACGACCCAGATGGTGCACGCGGCCAAGCACGCTGCCCAGAAGGCGCCCATCACCCGGCGCCAGGTTTGCCCGACGGTCGGACCGAACAGCGAGAAGTCCGGGGTGATGCCGCCGAGAGGGTTCCACGCCTCGGCGAGGTCGTGGGTTGTGGCCGCACTGGCAGGTCCGGCCAGCCATATCGCGGCGGTTGCGACCGCAATGCTGGTCACCGCGAGCGTTGCCGCCCGGGTGCGCCGCCGCCGTGAGGGTGGCAGCGATGGCAGGTGATGTGTAGTCATGGTGTCCTCCTTTGCTGGTGGTGATGGGTTAGCGCCGCGCCCGTTTCGGGGTGGGGGCGGATTCCTGGGGCCACCGAATCTGTGCGCCGGGCACGATCTTCTGCAGTTCGGTGGTGGCCTTGCGGGTGATGTCGTGCGCGGTCTTTTGCACCTGTTGGGCGGCGCCGCCGAGCGCCTTGTACGGTGCCTGGGCTTGCTGCGCGGACCAGGCTGCGGTGACCGGTCGTCCGCCAACGTTGGCGGAGGCGTTGACGTCGCCGCGCATGTTGACCTGGTAATGCACCTCGGGCAGGCCAGCTTTGGCGGCCTGTTGGGCCGGCAGATGCAGTTCGAACTGGTTGCCGCCAGGGTTGGGCTGCGGCGCGGGAGCCGGGCGTGGTTGTGGGCGAGGTGTGGGCGGCTGGTCGGGCTGTCCGGGCAGCGCGGGCTGGCGCGGAGTGGCGCCGGGATCACCGGCACCGAGTGTGTGAGCGATGAGTCCACCGATCACCGCGCCGCCCACGCCACCGGCGACCGCGCCGGCGAGCCCGAGTCCAACGGCACCGACCCCGGCGCCGATGCCGGCGCCTACGGCGATGGCACCCGGTGTCTGCGGACCCGGCGACGGAAGCGATCCGACGACGGCCCCTGCCCCGGCACCGATCACCGCTCCCCGATACCACCGACCACCGCCGCCGGGATTCCCACCGCGGCAGCACCGGTTGTGCCGCCGAGCACGACACCGATGATGGTGGCCGCTGCTTGCCGGGACGCCTCGTCCTCCGGGACGCCGACACTGATCAATCCCTGCGCGATCTTGGACTCGCCGTAGGCGGCCCAATCATTGATGCTGTTGCGCTGCCGATCGCTGAGCCACGGTGCGTCTCGCTTGAGTTGCTCCTCTTTCACCACGACATTGCCAACTCGCAATGTCTTGGGCGGCGGAGCGATTGGTCGCACCGGTGCTGTGGGCCGCGGCAGCGTGTAGGGCCGTGACGGCGTCGGGGTGTAGGTGGTGTCGTAGTTCGGCTGGCTGTAGTTCGGCTCGCTGTAGTAGGTCGGCGGCTCATACGGCTGATAGGGGGCTTCCTGCGGAGGGGCCGGGATCACACCCGGGCCCGGGCCTGGGGTGTAGCTCGGCGCCTCCGGCTGCGGTTGCGGCGCTGGTGCGGGAGCTGACGGTGCCTGCGGCCCCTCAGGGTCCACGCCACCCTGCATGGGTCCGCTCTGGGAAGGACCGTCAGGATCGGCTCCGCCCTGCTCGATTGCCCCGGCAGGCGCAGCTACCAGCGTGGCACCGGTCAGCGTGCCCCCGACCAGCAGCGCGGCCAGCAGCTTGCGTACAGCTGGCGGTGAAGTGGGACCGTGGTGCACCGAATGCGGCACCACCGCGTCGGTGCAGACGGTTGGCGGCCGGTCGATGAGGGTGTTGATCATGGGAATTCTCCTTCTGGGTGAAGAATCAATCGAGGATGTTGTGTTGTTGGACTGGTCTTCTCGGAATCGGATTGGACGGTTGTCGAGGACTGGCTACTCTTTGGATTTGATTGCTGCGATCCAGTACTTCCCGCCGATCTCGGTGACGGTGACGTCTTGGCGGATCAGCTGGCGATCTCCGCCGCCGGAAGGAATCAGGGTTTGTTCGACGTCGTAGACGTTGTTGCCCTGATCGGTGATGGCCAGGCAGTACCGCAGTTTCGGGTCAAGGACATCGATCCACTGCTGCAATGCGATCGCGGTGCCGACCTTGCCGTTTGCGGATACCACCGCGCGTGCCGCGGTGCCTGAACGCCATTGGTAGTAGCCCCAGTTGAACGCCTTGATGGCATTGGGCCCCGATGTCTGGTTGCCCGGATCTCGACCAGTCGTGCGGGCACCGTCCTGGCGTGACGGGCATTCGACCTGATCCGAGGTCGGATCGGGAGCAGTCAGAGCGGCGGCGGGATCAGTCGGTGCCCCGTCTCCGCCATTGCCCCCGACCAGTACGCCCAGGACCACCGCGGCCAGGACCGCGACCACCGCTGCGCCGGCCAGCAGCACCATGAGTGGTTTCTTGTGCCGTGCGGCGACAGCGACGACGTGACGCGGTACTCGCGACCACGTCCGACCCGCCTTGTCGGTCTCGGCGGTCGCCTGCCCGGGGTCCTGCGGATCGCGTGCGATCGCGTACAACGTGTCATCGATCTCCACGTCTGGCCCGGGCAGAGGGTCGTCGATGTCGCTCCACGGAATGTGCTCGTCATAGGTGGGGCCAGCGGCGAGGACCGTGCCGCTCGCCGCGCTGCGCTCGTGCCGGCGGCGTCGCTGGCGTTCGGTGCGTCGACGGCGCCGGGCCTCGGCTGACATCGCGGGCCGCTGGCGTGTTGGGCGACTGGCATCGTCGGCGTCTTCGTCCCGGCCGCCTGAATCGGCCGGTGTCACGGGGTCCGACGTGGTGTGGTCGGTGGAGCTGGTGGAGGGGAAGTCGCCAGTGCCTATCGATTCCGACTCCGGTGTGTCGACCGATGGGCGTCGGCGCAGGACTTGGCTGCGCAAGGTGACCGGTGGTTCGGCGTCGTATCCGCGGCCGCGGCGAAGAATCTCCGGTGGTGGCCCGCCCGCGGAGTTGTGGGGGTCTCCTGTCATGGCCTGTCCTCCTTCGAGTGGTGGGGGGTAATGCGGTGGGTTGTGGTCGGCGGTGTCTGGTGTCTGTTGGTCATGGCTGCTCTTGGAGCTGACTCACCTCCCACCCGTTGGCGCCTTTGGTGGTGATCACCCACACCTGACGGGAGACCGACGAGCCGACCTGTGAGCGGTCGGGTCCATAGCCGGTCTGGCTGACGGTGAAGATGAAGTAGCGCCGGGTCGGTGTGTCGGGGGCACCCTGGTTGGTTCCCGCCGTCACGGTCGGCATGACCTCGGCATTGCCTGCGGCCCAGATCAACCACTGGCCACTGGGAGTTAGCGCACGGCTTGAGAGCACGCTTGAGCGGAACTGTTCACTCAGGAGCGGAGCAGAACGCGCGACGGCATCCGATGGGCTGGTGTCGGTGGCGGTGTCCCAGGTGAACCACACTCGTGTCACGGTGCTTGCCACCGCGGCGGCGTCGGTGCGGTCGACCTGCGCAGCGTCGGCGGGCAGTGTCGTGGCCGCGGTCGGTGGGGCAACGCTGGGTTCTGTGGTGGTGGTTTCGGTGGTGTCGGCGGGTTCGTCACCCGGGTTCCACTGCTGGGCCGGCGCCTGCTGCGTTGTGGGTACGGGGTCACCGCTGGTGCCGCAGGCGACGAGTCCGGCCCCCAGCGCGGCGGCAAGGACGGCCGTCACGGCGGCGCGGGCCAGGGTGCGTGTGCTGTTCATGCTGCGAATCTCCTTGCGCTGATCCCGTTTCCGAGGTTCTTGAGCGGTGACACCTTGACCACGTCCCCTGATTGCGGTGCTTCGACCATGCGGCCGTCGCCGACATAGATCGCGACGTGTTGGGGCTGGAACCGGGTGGAAAGACGATGTCGCCGGGTTGGAGCTGATCGAGTGGCACGGGTTTGCCGCGTGGGTCGTTGAGTTGGGTCACCGTGTAGTGCCCGAGTTCGATGCGGCCGCCGGTGGCTTGATACACCGCGTAGAGCACGAGTCCGGAGCAGTCGAAACCGACCTTGTTGAAATCGCCGTGCGAGTCGGCCACTCCCCCATCGGTGATGCCCTTGGATGGTCCGCGTGGTGTGCCGCCACCCCATGCGTAGGAGGTGCCCAGCCATCTCATCGCCGCGGCGACGGTGCGTTGACCGACCGGCCCCGCCGGTATCCCGGTGACCACGCCGATGGACGTGAACTTTGTGCGGGCCCGCTCGGGGATTTTCTTGATGTAGGCCTGGGTTTCGGCGTTCTGGCACGGCCCCTTAGCGGCCAGGGTGCCGCCGGGGCCGCAGTTGTAGGCCGACAGTGTCAGTTCGAGCAGATCGCCCTGAACCCGGCCCTGCTTGAGTGCATCACGCATGATGCCGGCGAGTTCACAGTCATAGGCCGCTTGGCTCATCACTGCATCCGGGATCGAGCGCGGGTCTTTGCGGCCGTCGCCGTCGCCGTCGACGGCTTTGGCCGCCCACGTGCCGGGCATGAACTGGCTCGGCCCTTCGGCGCCACTCGGTGAGACGAGGTCGGTGCGGAACCCGGCTTCGTTCTCGAGCTGGGCGGCAACGATGGGGGCGGTTACTTCCGGGCAGGTCTTGCCGGCCTTGATGATCCACGGTTCAAACGCGGGTGGCACCGATCCGGCTTTGAGCTGACTGCCGCCGACTGCGACGTCACCGCAGCCCTGTCCGGGAGTCACCGCCGCAACGTTGCGGATATTCGCGCTCGACCCCGAGGGTTGAGCGGCGCCACGCAGCCACGGCATCGGATCGACCGCGTGCCCACCGCCGAGGCGGGTACCGCCTTCCCACAGTTCGAAATGCAGGTGCGGTCCGGTGGACTCACCCTCGCTGCCGACCGCGGCGATCTGCTGACCGGCCTTGACCTGGTCGCTGGCTGCGACCTTGATGTCGGCACCCCGCATGTGCCCGTACACATTCGACTTGCGGCCGCCATCGAAGTCGATGATGATCCAGTTCCCGAAACCGTCCGCGGGTCCGGCCTTGGCGACGGTGCCGCCGACCGCGGCATAGATCGGGGTGCCCAGTGGGGCCGACAAGTCTTGGCCCTGATGTTGCCTGCCCCCACGCGGCCCAAATCGGGACTCAAGCTGATAGTTCCCCTCGCGCAGCGGCATCGTCTTGTCCCCGGACTCCTGCGACGGTGCCGATGTCGAGGGGGGCGGAGCACGCGTAGCCGCTGCGCCCTTGACCGGCTGATCGCGCACCTCGAAGACCTGAGTGGCGAACCGCTTGATGATCGCGTTGCCGGCGGCCTGGTCACTGCCCCGTGATGTGGTCAGGATCGACACCGCAAGCCACCGTTGCCCAGCGAAGAACCAACCGACATCGTGCGATGTGCCGGCAAGCTCACCGGTCTTGTGCGCGATCTGATCGTGGGGGGCGACCGCACCGAACTTGGTGTTGACCTGCTGGTTGCGCATCGCGGCGACAATCGGATTGGCCGAGGCTTTCGAGATCTTGCGGCCCGCGCCGACGTTGTGGGCGCTGTCGTAGATGATCTGCAGCAGCTTGGACACGCCGCCGATCGACACCATGTTTGGGTCCGCACCGGAGACAGGGACGCCCAGCTCGCGGCCAAGTGTGGCCTCCGGGGCGGGGACCCCCAGCTCGCGCACCGCGGAGTTGACGACGTCGCGGCCGCCGAGCAGAGTGACGAGCCGATTGGTGGCGTCGTTGTCTGAGACTGAAATCATCGGATCGAGCAGTGGTTTGACCTGCTCCATCCGTAGCGCACCCGCATCGACTCGTGCACCCGCAGCCAGCGCGACGGCCAGCTTGATCACCGACGCACTCGGCATGGCCCCCGCTGCCCCGGCGATCAAGCTATCCGCCGGGTTGGCGCTGTCGGAGATCGCTACCGCGACATCAATACCCTGCGAGCGACCCGCCGCGACCGCCTCGTCGGCCGCCGCGCCCATCGCCCCGGAAGGTGTCGATGCCGCCGCCGGGGCGGCCGCCACATTCGGCAGGCACGAGGTGTCCGGCGGGTCTTCTGACCCCATCACGGCCACGCCGATGCCGATCATCACACTCAGGCCGACGAGTGTGATGAGAGCCAGCTTGGTCAGCGTGCCGCTGCCCGAGCTGGATGCAGAACCACCCATAGCGCCTTCCTTAGTGTGTTACGTCGATTCGTCGCTTTCCACGCGCCCCGCCCGGACAAATGGAAAAGTGCTCTCTGCCAACCCCTATCGGTGATCAGTGGTGGTGTCGGTCGCGGGTCAGCCCCCCAGCGCTTTGCGGAAGAACTGGTAGAGCCAGTCGATGGCGGTCTTGCCCTCGACGAGTTTCTTGCTGGCGTAGGAGGTGTGCGACCCGCTCGCGAGGAACGACGCCGCATCGAGGCCTTCTCCGATAAGTTCGGTCAGATCCGTCGCGCCCTGCGACGTCGCCATCGAAGACACCGATCCCAGCACTGCCCCGATGTCTTGGCCTTGCATAGACGTCGCCAGCTGGGCTTGTTGATCGGTAGCGCCCGCACCCAGCAGGTCCGGCGACATCTTCTGTCCCGGCTTGAGCACTCCGAGAGCGACTGACGCCAAATCCAGTCCGATCGGCAACAATTGGGTCAGCGCCAGCAGGTTGCCCGTCTCGAGGACTTTCCAGCCGACCTCCTGAATCTGGCCGACATCGCGAGCGAGACGAACGATGTCGACATTGCCCACGAGGTTCAACACCAACGCCACGATCTGGGCGTAGCCCTGTGGATCGGGGATCATCGCCGCGATCTGCGAGGCCGTCTGGAAATCGATCTGCGAGGCCATCTTCACCCACGGTGCGAACTGGTTGTTCAGCACACCAGCGGTCCGGTGCGCACCACGAACATCGCCGGCAAACAGCTGCGCAGGCAGCCGCTGGAGGTTACCGATGATTCCTGCATAGTCGGTGTCGGTTACCGCCGAAACGACGTTCAGTCCCTGCGACACAATGGTGTCGATCTTGATTACACCCAGCACGCCCGACGCCGTCTGCAGCGCAGCTTTGTCGGTGCTGTTCAGCGGTGCCACCTCAGTGGCCAGCTGCAACGCCGACGACGCCAATCCCGTGAGATCTGGTGTTGACCCTCCATCCACGCCGGAAGCGGCCAGTGGCAGACCTGTCGGTGCTGCCGACACTGTCCCCGGGCTACTGCTGTCATCAGTGCTCGCCGTGCCGGGAGACGCCGGAACCTGCACGCCCGGCACCGACGTCGGCGCAGTAGTGGTCGCCTGTTCCGTTGTCGGGGTGTCCGATCCCAGATCAGTTGACGTCGAAGATGGGGTGTCTGTTTGTGTGGTCGTTGCCGCAGCGGGGGCTGGTGAGGCTGTGCGCGCCGCCGAAGTAGGTGTCGAACGCTGGCCACCGACCGCCGAAGCAACCGTGTTCGCGATTGCTGATGCTGAACGCACAATCCCGGGGATGTCCATGCGGCCGAGCGTGTCCAGGACCACGTTCGCCTGCGCCTGCGGAGATCCCTTGGGTGCGTTCGTCAGACTCTGCTGAGCGCCTGGGGTCTCCTTCATCCAGGCCTGCGTGTCGGCAATCGGTGTGAAGGTGGCGACCAGTTGACTTGCCAAGGTCCCCAACTGCGCCAGCTCACCGGCATCCCCGGAGGATTGTGGGGCCGCCAGGTCCTGCGATTTGTCTTTGAGAAGAGATGCCGTCGACGTCGTACCCGCCAGATCGACGTTCGAGTAGTCAGACGTCAGATAGTCGAGATCTGACGTGGAGGTGGTGTTGCCCGTGTCCGGGGCCCCCAACACCTGGCCGAGAGAACGCAGGACCGGGTTCTTCGACGTCACATTGCAGTACAGGTCCGACGGGTCGCACAGCCACTTCATCCGGTCCGACAAGCACCCGTACCCTCCCGGGCGACTGCCCGAGATCCCGGTTCCCTTTACCTGAGGGCCGACCACCGCGGCGTTGCCGCGCTTGGGATCGGCCAGCAGACCAACCGCATCCACTGAACTGCACTCGACCGGTCCGCGTCCATGGCCGATCAGATGAGCCACGTCGCCGGCAACATCAGCGCCCTGGGAATAGCCGGCAAGGATGGTTCGCGAGTTCGGGCACTGCTTCATCAACTGCTGCGTCCGTGCGACCCCCGCACCTTCAGACGCCGAGTACGTCTCACCTTTGTCGAACGCGCTGGCTGGATAGTTCGGGTACAACACCGTGATCGACTGTCCATAGTCGCGTTTGAGTCGCTCCCCCACCTTCGCCAACATCCCGCGAGGTTCAGCAGGATTCGCACCCGAGCTCGTCTCCGTAGTACCTGGCACCAGGTAGGCCATCAGCGGAGTGCATCCCCCGGATGTAGGTGTTGCCGCGGCTGTACCGCCGGCCGCACCGATCGTTACGCCCAGCACGACCAACAACGACGCAAGTGCGCAGGAAATCCGCCTCAGCTGCACACCATCCGCACTCGCCGGGACGGCCGCATACTGCTGGCTAGCCGAGCCGGGTCGGCAGACGTTGTTTCGAAGCATTCTCACGCGGCTCCTCCGCTAAGACCTCGAAACGGTGGAGCGACTCCCTGGTCAGGCGTTCTCCCAGCTGGCGACCGCGATAGACTGGGAGACGCCCAATTCGATGTCGCACCTACCGCATCGAGCTGGGTATTCACAGGGCTCGCGGACCGGGCGAGGTTGGATCGGCAAATCTGGGCCTTACCTCGGTCTGCGAGTTCCTCAAGGCGCTGGTGTCGGACGCCGCATGACGTCAGCCGTCCGACCCCAGCTTGTCGTTTCTAGTGAGAGTTATTCCTTCCGCTTCGGTGTGGCCGGTTCATGTGGTCATTCTAAATCACAATCTATGATGTTGTCTTGTATTGCGACTATGTGTGTTGAGGCAAACTGTTGAGGTATGACGACCCTGGACGCCGGAGGATGTCGGTGAGTCGGCGGGTAATGAGGGGGTTTGACTCGGCTCGGTTGGCGGCGCTCCGTGAAGAGCGGGGATTCTCGCAGGCTGACCTCGCGAGACTCTCGGGAGTGGGCCGTAGCACCCTCACTCATTGGGAGAGTGGCAAGAGCTCGCCGCAGGTCGACTTGCTCGCGAAGGCTGCGCGTATTCTGGACGTGCGGATGGAGGACCTTGTCGTCGTCCCGGTCGAAGATCGATATCCCGGCGATTATCGGATTCTTTGCGGCCTGACGCAGCCGCAGCTCGGCCTGGCGGCTGGCGTTCCCACTGCTCTTATCGGCGCTCTTGAACGCGGAGAAGTTGAGCTCGGCCCGGATGTTGCACGCAAAGTGGCTGCCGCACTTGGCCTTGAGGTTGAGGTTCTCAGTGCAGCTCACGAGCGAGCGCGGCGCCGGCCACCGGGCACTCCGGTCTGATGCACTCCCGACCGGCGTGTCAGCCTCGCCCTTCAACGGGGTCATTAAGCGTCCTACGCGCATCCTCGCCCACCTTCGCCAAATCTTCTGCATTGCATCGTAACAATATCGTCATGTGATGCGTTAGATTTAGGATCGTAGAAGGATCTCTTTCGATAACTTGCCGCCAGCTGGGCAGGCGCTGGGCAACTCTATTAGGAGTCGTGCCCGCCTCAATGTCGGCAAACGGATAGGTTTGGACTGTGGTGGCGGATCGCAACCTAGAACGCTTTGGCCGAATCCTGGAGGCTCGGCGCACAGAGCTGGGTTTGAGTCAGCGGGGAGTTCGAGAAGCCGGCGGTCCGGCGGACCTGACACTTCGCAACCTCGAGAGAGCAGCAACCGGTAGACCGGACTCTGACACTCTCAGAAAACTGGACACGGCGCTGCAATGGAAACCAGGGAGCGCAGGTCATGCCCTGGCGGGAGGCGACCCGACTGCGCTGAACGATGACAAGCCAGCGCACCTCCACACCATTCGGCCTACTAAGCCGATCCTTGGAATCGACCACGGCGTCATCATTCGAACCGATGCCCTCGCGGATTTGACCCGGAGGGGAAAGATCCTAGATGCATTAGGGGACCTCGACCCCGACACAACACAGTCTGTCGCCGCGCTCCGCCACTCGATCGACCGCCTAACTCGCGCCTGGATTATTCGCCAGGCTGAAGTTGCCCGCCGCGCCGAGAAGATGAGCGATCTCATTCTTGTTCTTGATGATCACCTCCGCACTGAGCCCGTGGCTGATGACCCGGACGACTTCGATGACCTGCTTTATCTTCGATGGATCGCAGGTTATGTCACTGTCGATAATGACGATCGGCTCAGGTTCGAACAAAGGTTCAATCACTCCGAGGAGTAAAGAAGATGCTGACTCCCCCACTCCACGAGCGACTTGCCCGGCTCATCCATTTTGGGCACGCCCGTCACGAGACACCGTTGTCGAGTGCCGATCTCAGTGACCGGATCTCGCAACGAGTCACAATGGCAGTCTCAGAGCAGGCTGTTGAAGCATGGTTGAGCGGAGATCGAACCGATATCCCGGTAGAAACACGACGAGCTATAACTGAGATCTTTGGACTGGTGGATGACACCTACCTCAGCGATCCGCAGACGGCCGCAGGCGCCGACGCGATCATCGTCATGCACGAGCGTCTCCTCATGTACAGCGAGGCCAGAGATCTTGGTGTACAACACATCGCGACCCGCGACACCGAGCGCGATCCAGCTCTGATATCCAAAGTTCGTGCAGAGCTTCGTGCTATGACGAAGCAGCAAGAGCAGTGGGGCGAGCGTCAGTGACGCTCATCCAGGCCGCTGCGACTGCGTCGACAGCGCCGTCGTCGGTCGCCCAGGTCGGTAGCTGCACTGTGTCGCCGCCAGGGTGTGGCTGCGTATTCTTGGCCGAGTAGCGGGTACAAGCAAGATGTAGCATGCGTGCGCGGTCGGCAGGATCAGCTGGCCACTGGGCATTCACCGGTAGGTACCGCGCCATTGCAAAAACAATGTCCTCCAGCTCAATCCGCATCCGATGCTCACGCTCGGTTGCACTGGGGAGTCCGGAGTCAGACAACTCGGCGAGTCTGTATTGTGGGGCAACGGTGGTGAGATCGTTCCACATAGGACTCAATGCTTGTATCCGGCCCTCAGCGCTGCTCGCAAACCCGAGCCGCATTCTGATGTCTTGTATCACCAGCGGTGCCCCTACTGGGACGAGCCAAATTACTGATGGGTAGAACAATAAGTCATTCAGGACTGCGCTACGAGGTTCACTGAACCAGTTCACTTCTCCCGCAGCAAGCATCCAACCTGACACGATTCGAGTCGCGAGGTCTATTGCGCTCACCAGAATGGCCGCCAGAAGAAGGAGCACCAACGTGCGACGCTTCCAGTCTGTCGCCGCCCGTGCCATCCCAATCAATATCGCTGCGATGATCCCTTCCGCTGGAAGGAATGCAACGCAGTAGAGGGTCAGGTACACACCGGTTCTCCAACTATGCAACTCCTCTACTGCTAAGCCTCGCGCTGGGCTGGCCAGCACGAACAGAGCTACTCCTATGCCGACCACTATGGTGCACGCCACGATGGATAGGCGGAGCGAAGCCAACCCCGTTCGTGATCGCCATCGAACGGCCAACAGAAACAAGGACATCGCGGAAGCAGCAAATGCCGCGTAGCCAATGTTCCGAACGTCTGACATCGAGAGCATCGACAGATATCTCGAGTCACCGATCCACTTGTGTAGTGCGTGCTCACGCGTGAGGGCGTACACCGCAATCCAGAAGGCGTACCAGTTCGCGGCCGTCGAAGTAGGCCGGCGATCGCGAATCACGAGGATTCTGTACAGAACCAGGAAGGCGCCCAATGCCAGCAACGGTGCTTTAACGATGTCTGGAAGCGTAGATACAGTCTGATCTTCCAGGATCGAGCTGGCCACGGTCTACTGCTTCGTCGGCTCGAAAAACGCGGAGGCGATCCGATCGAAGCGGCCGTCCCCGCCACGCACTCGCCGACTCATCACTGCGAGCCGCGTACCCAGCAGCTCCGCCATCCGCTCCTCGTCAGTCTCGAACACGCCACGGTGCAAGACGGTTTGAATCATCTTTGGATCGATACCCGCTGCAATCACGGACGTGGAAACTGGCATCGAGGTAGCGAACCTCTCACCACCGTGCTCACACAAGATATGGCCAAACTCGTGAAAAATCTGCTGCCGTTGATGTCGTTCGCTGTTCAACTCCCCGTACTTGACGACAAAGGCATCCGCAGTGACCAACGTCAGCCCACATGCTCCTGGTTCGCCGACGTTCGGAGCAGCGGTCTGCCACGGCGACAAGACGATGTCGCGGCCGAAACGGTCCTCCATCCACGCTGCGAACTCGTCGACAGTCCACGGCGGCACCAACGGGATCTCGCGCAGGACGCTGTCGATCTGGCCTTTCGCAGCATTAGCGCCCACATCGCCCGCGTTTCGCGATCTGGACCTCGGCACCTTGCGTCAACCTCCGACTCAGGATTCTCCCTATACGTACGATAGCTCAGAAGCTGGGAACATTCGGTGCCGATGCGGGGGGCATCGTTCAAGGCTCGGCAGGAAGGCGAAGACTGACTGTGGCTCTCACAAGCTTCACATCCGATTCCCTCATTTTTGAGGTGATAGATATTGGTCCGTCCGATGGTGAACCCGTCGTCCTGCTCCATGGGTTCCCCCAAGATGCATCGTGCTGGAGTGAGATTCAGGGAGGCCTAGTTGCCGCCGGCCACAGGGTCCTGGCTCCCACTCAGCGTGGATATTCACCAGGGGCCCAGCCTGCTGACCGCAGCGCATACGCTGCGGAAACGCTGATTCGCGATGTCGTTGCGCTGCTTGATGCGGCCGAGCTTCCAACCGCACATATTGTCGGTCACGACTGGGGTGGTGCTCTGGTTTGGATCATGCGAAAGAGGTACGCGCACAGGTTGAGATCGGCCACTGTCGTGTCAACACCGCATCACGCAGCTCTCTCGTGGGCCATGACGCACACCACCCAGCCGCTTCGCAGCTGGTACATGGCTGCGGTCGCTCTTCCCAGAGTCCCCGAGGTATTCCTCCGTCGTCATCTGGCTACTTACATATCGAAGACGGGGCTCCCCGAAGATCGTGCCAATCACTACCAGTCAGTCATGCAAACGGGTGCTACGGCCACAGGAGCTCTGAACTGGTATCGGCAAGCTTTTGCGGAACAGATACGGAGCACGAAGCCGGCGAACTCCTCCATCCCGGCTACCGCTCCCCCACCAACCACTTATGTCTGGGGAAACCAGGACGCGTTCTTCGGACGAGCGGTAGCTGAACGCACTCAACACATTGCCTCCGAAGTCGACTTCTACGAAATCAGTGGGGGTCACTGGCTTCCAGAGACTAAGCCAGATGAACTCACAGAGATCATCGTCGACCGAGTGAAAACGGCCCACACCGCCCAGCGGTAACACCGAAACGTGCCGAGCATTTGACGATGCTCGCCGCAAAATTGGCGCATGGTCGGCTACTCTGTGCGTGTCGCTGCACGTTTCCGGATAAAAGATGCAGAAAAATGGGGTCATGGCCACGGCATCACCCTCACCACGCAGGCGCGGGCGTCCGTCCAAAGGTGAACGAGTCGCGTTCACCGCGCGGACACCCGACGAACTCGGCTCACTCGTTGAAGCGGCAGCTAAGGACTGGCCGTGTCTCAACGACTTCTTGACCTGGGCCCTTGCTAATGCCGTGGATCGTCCGGATCTCGCTCCCCCTAGGCAGGAGGTACTAGCGCTGTCTGACATCGCCTAGTTAATAGACGATCGCCCCCGGCTGGAACCGAGGGCGATCGTGAAGCTTAAGGGGACGAGTTGGCGCTCGCTCCCAATTCCCCGAAGGGACAGTCTCTTGCCGGACTGGTCTCAGGATAGCGCGCACCCTTTTGGCGACGCTACTTCTGATGGATGCGTGTCGGATCACGACTCGATTGCGGTCGAGTCTCGCTGGTCCGAGCTTTACCGAATCTTGCTGGCGCCGGGCACGGTGGCCTACGCCTTGGCGCCAACAGCGCGTTCCAACAAGCCCATCAAGATCGACGCCGGCGATGCCGGGGTGCTCATGGCTGAGGCTGAGCGGGCTGGGGCCGGCCGAGCGGCCTGGGCGATCGTGGCCCCGCTTCGGCAGGAGCTGCTGGTCCTCGATATCGACGAGTGCGCGCACGTCGTCTGGCCGACAATCCGCGACGCGGCCGCCGATGTAGGTGCAGGCATTGCACATTGCGCCACCTCAGGCCGGCCCGATTGTCTTCATGTCGCGCTCGTGTGCCCGACGGACAGGGCGCGCGCTCATCTCATTGAGCTAATTGACCGGCTCCGAAACCATCACCGCGCAGCTCTCCCGGCATCCGCCGACATCGACATCCGTGGTCGCAAACCGATAAGGCTGCCTGGAAGCATCTCCCTCAAGGGCCATGCCCCTGCACGACAGTCGATGAAGACACCTTGTTGCCCATCACTGCCCTCGCCGCAGCCCGGCGCGCCAGCGAAGCGACGAAGGACCTTCAGTTCCAGCTTGTCGCACTCCCCCACTCCTCCGACTGGGAAGCCGCTCGGCCTGTCTACGATCTCAGTTCGGCGCGCAGCTCCACAGCCGAATTGCAATGGGAGGCCCCACGCGCCTGGCGGCAACGCACACCGCTGACCGCTGACGACTGGCGTGTTCTGAATGAGTCTGCGGTGTACCCGCAGCGCTCGTTGGCCGCGACCAACGGTGCGTGGCGTCTATGGCGCCACGGCGTCCGGTCGTACGCCGCAGCTCGGTGGTGGTACGAACGCATGCCCTGTTTTGCCAAGTTCCGGGAGCGCGACCTCGAGGCCCACCGCAAACGGGGTGCCCACGGCCCCATCCACTGGGAGGCGTGCAACCGTCACTGGCGGTCGATCGTGGGGCGGGCCCGCGCACACACTCCAAACATCCCTGCTGAAGATCAGCGCGTGATTGACGCAGTCCTCGACGAAGTCGCGTGGTGGCCAGAAGCAGATCTCGCCGCGACGGCTGCCGCTTTGGTGCGGCACCGCTTTGCGGACGGCCATGGCATTCACGCACGTCCAGTCGCCCGCAGAGACCTCAACACCTTGATGCACTTCTCCGACGGCACAGCGAGCCGCACCCTTCGCGAACTTGTGTCCCGCGGTCTTCTCCAGCTCGTCGAGCGTTGGCCAGCCGGTAATCCACGCCACGCCAATCTGTACACGCTTACGGTGCCCGCTGGCATATACCGGGGGAAAGTGGCCCATGACGTCACAAGTCCCCCCTCCCAACTCTCACCCATCCGGTCTGGGGCACCCTTGGTCACCCCTCCCGACGCACCTGGTCCGTCCTGGCCCACTCCTCCACCCCCCTGTCCAGCACCACAGTTGCGCGTCAATGCGGCATACCCGCCGGTGACCAGTCCTACGGCGCGGTGCGCCACCTTCGGGCACTCGAAGCTGCAGGCTTAGCCCAACGGGTCGGCGCTGGACGGAGCACTGCGTGGGTGGCACGTTCTGACACCTCGCTCGACGACGCGGCAGACGCGACAGGCGCTTTGGACCGGGCACAGCAGATCGGGGCGCGGGTAGTTGCAGAGCGGCGATGCTGGCATGCAGAAACACGCTCTGAACAGGCCCGAAGTAAGCGTGGTCTGGTGGTGCTCCGCTCCCGGCTGACCCACCCCGACGCTGCGACAACTGTGCTGCCATTCACCACAGCACCAGCCTCGTCGCGCCGAGGCGCTGATCTGCAACGGCGCCTCGGCAGCCGATTGGCGCCGCGGGCGGCGGCTGCCGAGGATGGATGATGGAAGCCCGTTGAGCCCTTCGGAAGTCCGAACTCCCCAGCTATGTGAGCACGCTGGGCTATGTGAGCACGCTGGGCTACGTGAGCACGCAGGGCTACGTGAGCACGCAGGGCTACGTGAGCACGCAGGGCTACGTCAGATATGCACCGTAGCTAGGGTATTGAGCGTAGCTACCGTTACTAGGCGAGCTATGGAAGCTAGCTTATCTACGGAAGCTAGCAAGAGGATCGTTTGTCAGTTGTGGCGTGACGCTGCAGTTACGCAGGCTATTTCTACTTGGGCATGTCTACCGCGACACGCACTCTAGCTTCCCTCGCTACGCGAGCTAGCCACGGTAGCCTAGCGCCCATAGCTCTGCTAGCAACCGTGAATGTCGCCAGAATGGAGAACTCAACGATGCAGCCGCGAAAGATTGCCATCGCGAATCAGAAAGGGGGAGTCGGAAAGACAGCCACCGTGCTTGGACTTGCATCGGCGGTCAGCGCCAGTGGTGGGCACGTGCTCGTCGTTGACATGGACCCCCAGGGGAACGCGACCACAGGACTCGATATCACGGTCGATGATGACACCGCCACATCGTTTGATCTGATGTCTCACAGTCAAGAGGGGACTGCCGGCGACGCGGTGATCGCGACGCCGTGGGAGCGCGTCGACCTGATACCGGCGAGTGTGGCCCTGGCTAACATCGAAGCTGACGGCGCAAATGACCTGATTTTTCGCCTTGATCTGGCATTCGAAGGCGTCGATCTCTCCCCATATTCGGTCGTTCTGTTCGATTGCCCACCAAGCCTCGGGAAGCTCCTATTTGCAGTACTTTGCGCCGCCGACGGGGTAGTGGCAGTTACTGAGCCGACGATCGACAGTGTGCGTGGCGTGGGGAATCTCGAAGAGACCATCCGTAACGTCACCCGACGGCCCAATCCCACGTTGACCTTCGACAAGATAATCCTCAGCCGACGCCGCAACACCGGTGAGCACAATTACCGTGAGCAAGAATTGCGAGAGGTGTATGGCGAGCTGGTCGCGAAGACATCAGTACCTGAGCTTGCCGCTCGCCAGGACGCGCACAGCGCGCACACGCCGATCCACAGCTTCCGGGGTGGTCGGGCCATCGCTCTGCAGTTGGCCTACTCCGACCTCCTCGCAGAACTCGATCTGAGCGAGAAGGTCAAGGAAACAGCATGAACGTCAATCGAGCACCTGCAATCGGCCGGAATCGCCATCCCGGCGAAGACCTTCCGGATCGACCGCAGCCCAACAATTCACCCCGCGTGGCCGAAGATCAGCCCTCGTCGTTAGCTACAACTGCCGCAGTCGTCGACGAGGTAGCCGAGGCAGGGGAGAAGATGACCGAGCAGCACAATGTTCGTATTCGCCCGAGCGTGAAGGCGCGCGCAATCCGAGGCGTGAGCAAGCTGAGGTATGAGACTGGAGATACGAGCATCAGCTTGCAGTCGATCACGGATAGGGCACTCGATGAGTATCTCAAGAAGCACGGGTGCTAGCTAGTCTAGCTACCGTAGCTAGTACTGCCAGCCTGGCAGAATCCTAGGCGCGCCGATGGCCGAAATCTCCGTGGGCCTTGCGCCGCTGCCGTCCGAATCCGCCGTGCGCCGTGTGAGTTGCGGAGTCGCCGTTGAGATGGAGGAGCGACCTTCGCGTCGTATGGTGAGGGTGGGCCTGGGTCGATTGCCGTCTTCTCAGGTCGGTAGGTGACATTCAATCTGAATAGGGGAGTAGGGACCCATGCGCATCCGAACCACTCGTGGACGTGGCCGATCCGTCGCACTTGCTATGTCAACCGCTGCAATGATTACCGCCGCGGCATCAGCGCTCACCGGCGCCGCATCGGCTCAGCCGACAGAAGCGCCTCGACTATCAGCCTATGGCGACGACATCTGGACCTTCGGCAACCACGCCAACTGTCGCGGCACAATTCATGTGAGCGCGAAAACCGATCCCCGCCAACCAGGGCGAGTGTTCGTCTCCTACCGACCAAGCGCCTTTACCGGCGACGGCCCCCAATGGAGCCGCAACCCGGTCTGCACCACACGCGCATTCGCCAACTGGACAATCCCGAACGTCTATCACTGGAGTGCACCTATCAGCGCCGGCCCACGCGGCGGAAAGCCGGTGACCCAGGTGCTGCGAACCGGCGGGGGACTGCGAGCCATCGGCTTCGCAACACCAGCAATTCCGCAAAAGCCCGTGCAGTACACCCTGATTGTTCCCTAGCCCCCGTGACGAGTGCTCAGCCCGAATCAAGGTTTGTCCGTGGCGATTTGCGATGTATCCGCCGGGACCATCGTATTAGTCCAGCCAGAGTCGGTAGATAGGTGGCCGAAACATTGATGTGGCGGGTGGCGTACGAAACTGGCAGCCGCCGAAGCGTCAACGAGCGGCGCTGGCAGATTTGACGCTCATCGTGCGGCCGCCGGGCCGACCGTCGGCCGTCCAGGTCTTTCACCGCAGACGAGGCGGGCGCCGACGAGGAATGCGCCACAGAGACTGGCGCTCAAGTCGAACACCTTCCGTGACAGGGCGATTGTAAACGAAACCTAGGAGGCGGTCAGTGGCGTCGATGCTGAAGCGTTGCGGGATCGGTCTCGGCGCACTCGTTGGCATCGGCGGCGTCTACGCCGCGCCGCCCATCATCTACTCCTGCGCGGTCACCAATGAGAACTGGGGAGACTTCTGGAGAGCCGCCGCAACACCTTACGGCGCCACGACCGCAGGACTCTTCGCACTCTCGGCCGGCGGCCTGGCTTTCTACAACGGACACCAAGAACGCAAAGTAAACCAAGCCGTCGAAGACCGCCGACACGACGCAGATACCATACGCACCCTCAGGGAGCGATACACCGCTGCGGTCGAACAACTCGCTAACGACTCGACAACGATTAGCCAGGCCGGCGTCTACGCCATAGCGGCACTTGCCGACGACTGGCTCCGCATCAATCAGATCGCCGATGCCCAAGTGTGCATCAACCTGCTCTGCGCCTACCTGCGTAGTACGCCTGACGCCAGCACCACCGAACCCCCGCCGGATCAGCCGGTGCGCGACACGATCATGCGCACGATTGCCGCCCACCTCACTGTCCCCGACTCCGACCCCGACGAGTCAGGCGGAGCGGAGTCAAAAACTTGGCGAGACCTCGACTACGACTTCACTGGAGCGCACCTGCACGACGTCAACCTAGACAGAGTCGTCTTCCGCGGTGAACGCACGGACTTCGCTGACGTGCACTTTCACGGGCAGCAGGCCTCATTTAGAGAGACTGAATTTCGGTCGAGCAGAACACGTTTCGAACGCGCGGAGTTCCACAGCCGAGTCGCCTCTTTCCAGGAGGCGAAGTTCCACAGCATGCACACAGCATTCTTTGAAACAAATTTCAACGGTGTATCGACCTTCTTCACCAACGCCCAGTTCCATGGTGACGCCATCCATTTCGAGGGTGCGATCTTCATGAACCGAACGGTCACCTCGTTCGCGGGCGCACAGGTGTGGTGTCGAAAGGACATCTCGTTCGATCTCGCAGAGTTTCACTCATCGAGGACTACATTCGACTCGGCGCAGTTCCACACCCCGGTTGCCACATTCGCCGACGTACAGTTCGACAGCCGCCGCACGTCCTTCGAGAATGTTCAGTTTCACGCCGACCAAACTTCGTTCATGCGCGCGGGGTTCGACGGAAAGAACACCTCGTTCCGCGGAGCCCAGTTCCTGGGCACGAGCCTGATCTTCGACGAAGCCAAGTTCCTTGCCGACACGACGTCGTTTATCGAGGCTGCGTTCGGCAGCTCAAGCACCTCCTTCAGAGCCGCCAGCTTCAGTGGGCTTGGAGCGACCTTCCGTCAGGCTAAATTCGCGAGTGACACCACGATCTTCGCATTTGTCAACTTTGAGACGACGCACCTCTGCGAGTTCGACGACCCAGGCGCGTGGAAGAACATGGTGTTCGACTGGGACGAAGATCTGAGCAAAAAGCCCGACCGCGTTGTACCTGCTGAGTGGCCTCCGCGTGTCAGTAGGCCCAATGATGAAGCCGCAACTAGCACCTAGCGTTGTCCCATCTCCTTGTCACCCGCGAGGGTCGCCGGTGACCTCTGCCGATCCAAGTTTGGATTCCAGCCGGGATAACGGAGTTCCCGCCGATGCGCCGGGGCCCGGGGGTGACCGCGATCGCGGTGGCGATGGCGGTCGTTCCTGTTGCCCATGCGGGTCAGCCGGCGCACTCGGCGTAGATGTCGGTATTGGGGGCAAACACACGATGACGGCCGAGGTCCTCCAGGGGCCCTGAGGGCACCCAAGTCAGCCGGACCGGATCAGTCCGGGTCGAGCCGTCGGAACTGGTGGTGGTCATCATTCTGTGGTAACTCGCGCGATGCTAGCGGTCGCTTTCGATCACTTTGTTTAGCCAGAGCAGACTCCCACCAAACGCCGGCGCCGCAGCCAGTAGCGACTCAGGGACTGACCGGCACGCTGCGTAGGTTAGGGCTCCCGCAGCTACCGCAACGATCATGGCGATCATGATCAGTAGCGCAGACCGGGCGGTGAGAATGTACTCAGTTGGTTTCTTCGAACCCGCCGTCATCGCGTGCTCCATTCGTTTGTATGACCAGAGGTTGTAACCTCGTAGGTCGACGACAAGGAGACACCCCACGCTATTTCCCCAGGTAGAGCCTAGAAAATTCTTTTTGAAGAAATCCGTGGGGTGAACGGTCCGGGCGTATATACAAGGTGTCGACTGTGCTTTTCCGGTCGACTCGACGAGCTTGCGAGGAGAGCGAGTGGAAAGGCCCAGCCGAGACCTGGCAAGGGATCGGCGATAGGAACGGTGCCCGAACGGAGGTGAGTGCGGGGTGGCTGGGAGTTCGGGTCCAGACGATGATCTACAACCCGCACATGGGTATAGCGCCAGCTGTGTTTGCGAAGAAGACGACCCTGGCTCCTGTGGGTGGTGTCTTGCTAACCCCGGCGATGCGCTCACGCTCTCGACCGCCGAGCTCGCGGATGGTGAAGCTACGCCGGACCAGCAGGACGAGATCTCGGAGCGAGAAGAGCGACTCCTACGACTTGCCGCGGACCGAGAGACCTTCGAACGTCTCCTCGCCGGAGGTTTCGCGGGCCGAGATTGGGACCGCTACGCCGAAGCATTGGCCGGCTACGGCATGGCGGTCATGAACGCCTGGCTATTCACTGGATACATTTTTGCGTTGACCGCAGCTAAGAATCGGCGCGTGCAACCGACCGACGAGGACCGCGACGCGCTACGCACGACACCCACGTTGCGCGAGGAGATCTCCGACGCAGTTGTGGTGCAAGCACTCATCCTGTTCCGGACGAAAGCGCTTGCTGGCAGTGGCTGGAACCCAGAAGGTGGCGCCTCGATCACCACGTACTTCATGGGCGCCTGTGTGCTGAGTTTCGCCAACGAGTTCAATCGCCACCAGCGCGCCGAGAACCGGTGGAGGAGCATCAATCGGATGGACGCCCTTCCAGACGACGCGGGCTTCATGTGGTCAACAAGCACCAGCGATCCAGCCGGGATAGCAGCGGAGAACGACTTTGTTACGCGGTTGATGGACAGCCTGTCGACCCGCGAAAAGGAAATGTTGAAACTCCACCTCGAAGGCTATGACTTCGCTGAGATCGCCGAGATCACAGGTGATAAATCCGCGAGAAAGGTGGAGGGCGTGCTCTACCGGATGCGCAAGAAACTCAAGGGCAACAATCAACAGCCAGAGGCGGAGGAGGTGACCCGCGATGAGTGAGCAACACGAGGACATAGAAGCCCTGATCGAGCGGTCATCACTAGGTACTGCGGGCGCGCGAGCTCTTCGGAAACGCACCCCGTCAGACGTCACCCGCGAGATTCGTCGACAAGCATCGATCATCGACACAACTGCACACGATGCGCCGTCCTCGCCGCCAAAAGAGACTAGCGGTACAAGTGACGATTCTACGTGGATGGCCGAACTCATCACTACAGCGGTGGCAGCTGTGGACGATAGTGATTCACGCCGATCGGGACCGGTTCAGACGGAGCAGATGTTGGCGCGGCGACAGCCATCTAATCGGTATCCGGTGAGGCTGGCGGGTGTTGAGCTGGACGAGGCGGTTCGCGCTGCAGGGCAGGGCGATCGTGTCGCGCTCACGTCAGTTCTCGAGAGTGTGAAGGGTCCGATCTTGCGCTATTGCCGAGGGCGAATTGGAGTCGGAGAGCGGCATTTGTTCTCCGCCGACCATATCGCGCAGGAGGTGTTGCTGGCGGTGTTGACAGCATTGCCCCGGTATCAGGACCAGGGCAGGCCGTTCATGGCCTTCGTATACGGGATCGCCGCCCACAAGGTCGCTGACGCCAAGCGCATCGCCGGCCGGGTCAGGGTCGAGACCGTAGTCGCGGTTCCCGAGGCGGTGTCGGCCACCGACGGACCCGACCGGATGACTTCCAACTCCGACACCGACCGCATGCTGGCGCTCCTCCGGACATTGCCGGACAAACAGCGGGATGTGCTGTTGCTGCGGCTGGTTGACGGTTTGTCGCTGGAAGAGACGGCCGACGCGGTTGGCGCTACCCCGGGTCAGGTCCGTGCCGCACAGCACCGCGCGTTGGCGACGCTCAAAGAGGAACTCAAAAAGGCGCCGGAGCAATTGTCGACAGTGCGTGAGCGCCGCGAACTGTGATGGCAGGGCACTGAGCTACTCGCTAACGACACGGGGATGATAGTACCCGCGTTTCTGGACACCGCCCGGAGTGAGAGCACGTGACAGACCCAACGGTGCCACACCGACCGCGCACCGGCCAGGGCTGGGAAAAACTCGTGGGTTCAGGCAGCATCCAACCCCTGGACAGGGAGGTTGACTGATGTGGGGATGGCTCGCGCTGATCGTGGTGCCGCTGCTGGTGTGGCAGATCGTCGGCCCGAAAGGGCTGGGGCGGAACGTATCAGTGACTCCCTTCCTGTGGGTCGAGCGCTTCGGCGATGGAGTCCAGTGTGCGCGGGCTGCTGGCCTGCCATGCAGACTTGAGGCGCGAGGCTTCCGACGGGGTGAGCGCCCGACCCAGGAGGCCTCCGAAAATGAGGGACACCGCCACGATCCCGTCCAGGGACACCTCGTCGCCAGTCGGGGGAGTGGCAAGGTATCCGCAGTCAGCCAGCGCAGCATCCAACACGACCCGGTAGGACGTGGCGGTCACCTGGGCAACCGCAACCAGGTTGTCGTGGGTCGGTAGGGCGCGAATCTCCTTGCGCCACAGGTTTAGATTCATTCGGCTCATGCCGATCTTTGTTGCGATCGCCCCATCCGACAGTCCGGAGCGGCGCTTGTAGTCGTCGACGATGCCGGCGAGGGAGTGTCCCATTTGCGGTGTCACAGTCTCACCTTCGCTGCCACTACGACGACTGTCAAGTAACGCTAGCCTAGCGGTGTAAACTGTTACTTTACATAACGTACGTTATCGGCTCTAAAAGGAGACGAGTCGAAACAGATGAGAGAACTCGGCCCTCGGCATCTTGAGTAACTGTGCCGGTCGGGTCAGCGTGCCGGTTGTCGTTGACGCTCAGCGTCTTAGTCCTCGCACGTCACCGTTGGTTTCTCCAAACAGATGAGAGATTCTCGCGTCAGTCTGCAGCCGCCAGAGCCGAGTTGGAGTGCGTAACGGGCCTAAGGTGGGTCTCGTGACAGTCGACGAGTGCGAGTCAGGAGGGCTCTCAGTGAGAACTCTCCTGCGGTCAACAGAAACGGTATGAGGGACGAGTATGACGGTACTTACGTGTGAGGGATGCGAGGAGCCGATCGAAGATGAGAGCTCCCATCTCGACTTCAACGGGGAGGACTGGCACGAGGCCTGTTTCGAGGTCAGCGGGTCCCCGTCGTATTGCTGCGGAGCGATCTACGAATCCGGTGAAGTCGTCTGTGCGAGCTGCGGTGATCCGCTGTAGCGGCTGGAAACATCTGGCATTCGCGAGGACAGCACGGCGGCTAAAGCTCCATTTCGTCCTCAGCCTCGCACCAATGATCGCCATCGTGTCCGGTCTCTAGACGACAAAACAGACCCCCAACTTCCTTCCGTCCGTACGGGAGGTACAGCGGTTTGAGACGAGAGACCGATGGAACTTTCGGACAGGTGGTGCAACGCTCTCGCCGGACGGTGACGGCGAGCAGGCGGTGCGGTGGCAGGAGGTCGCGGCAGCTTTCGGCGCGGTCTACCACCCCGCGATGGAATGGCACGCGATATCGACCGATCTCAACGCCGGCGGGAACATGTGGGGCGAGGCGCGCAGCAAACATCTGGCAAGCTGATGCGGACAACACTGCATTCATCGAGGAGAGCTCGCTCATGGCCACAGTGCGGCGCATCGTTCCGGTCATCGTGGCCGCGGCAGTCCTCGGAGCTGCTGGTTGTTCCTCAGACGACACGGCCGAAACTTCAGATCAGTCAACGTCGATGCACGCGTCAGTCGGGGCGGACGCGACCCCCACCGTCGATGCAGCAAATCCAGGTTCGACCGAGCTGGACGCGGCGGCCGTGTGCGAGAAGATCGTCGAGTTAAAGGTCGGGGCGAATTGCACAGAGTCCGAGCCCACGGGGCTCGGCATCGGCGCCACCGAGAAGTACGAGTTCGAGTTGCCGTCGGTCCCCGGCGAATCCGGCCAGGTCCTCGTGTTCTCGGACAGGGCGATCTACGACAAGACCGTCGACGCTTACGACGAGGCAGCATCGCTCGCTGGCCCGCATCGATACGGATCACCGAACGCCTTGGTATTCGTCCAGATCAATGAGGGCCTCCCGGCGGACGAGGGGCAGAAGGTCGAACAGTTGGTCGCGGGTCTCTAGAGCACAAGTCGCACTCGCGGGTCGCTCCATCTGGTTCGGCGCTATGTGACCCACAGCTGTAGTCGGACGTGTGCTGGCACAGTGAGTCCATGAGCATTACGATCCCGACCGTCCTGCAAACTGACGATCCCACCGCTGCGGCAGCGGTCCTTCGGTGCTATTTCGGTGACCCTTACCCGGGGACCGCATACACTGGCGCCACCTTCGACAATTGGGACTCCACCGGCACCAGAGCCGCGGACGCCAACATCTTCACTGCCGACGACTTCATCGCCATCGGATTCTTATCCGTCAATGCCGGCCCTGCGGCGGCACGAGAGATTCTGCGTGACCAGCGTGACGAGTTCGTCGAATATTTGACCGCTGTCGGAGTGGACCGCGACCTCGCCGACGAACCCGGCCCCATCGACCTCACCTGGCCGGCCTGGCTGCTTGACACCCGGCTCCGATCCGTGCGAGGTATCGGCACCACCATTGCGTCGAAACTGATCGCCCGCAAACGTCCCCGGCTCTACCCCATTTGGGACGAGGTTGTCGTCGACGTCCTCGGTACCCGCGGAGGGCCACACCTCGCCCCTATCCACCAGGCACTGCGCACCGATGCTGATCTTCGCCGGCGCATCCGCGGTGCCCGCACGGAAGCCAGGCTCCCCGACCACATCAGCGAACTCCGTATCCTCGACACCCTTGCCTGGATGCAGGGAGAGTCGAACAGAGGCCGATAGGCGTTCACTGTCCGTTGGAATCGGGTCGCTAGGGCCAATGATCGATCAAGTGAGTAAGTGGCGCTTCGCGTCAGCGAATTCAGCGTCAGACAGTGCCCCGGAAGCGTGGAGTTCGGCCAGCCTCGTCAACTGTGCTGTCAGATCATCAGATGCCGCGGCAGGCGGTGGGTGCCCTGTTCTGGCATGCGTCGGCGGCGGCTTTGAGCGCTCTGACGGACGTCAGCAGTGCACCCGATGGGTTTCTGGTTGTGTAGGTTCGAGAACCGGTGTCCACTCCTGTCACCGTCACGTAGAGGACACCGCGGTTGTTTGAAGCGAGCAGCGAGTAGCCGCCAGACGCAAATGTTGCGGCAGCACGGCCGGTCACCGACTTGCGACGCATGGAATCCGCATCATAGGAAAACCCGATCAGCTGGTCTCGGTGACTCGAACTGGATCGACCGGTCGTGAAAGTGCCATCTCGAAAGATGGTCAAATGGTCGCCACGTCCGATGGCACCTTCGGCCAGAATCCGATCGTGACGGCCTGACTGGCGGGCACCTATCCGAGGACTGGGCTGCTGCGGAGCAACCGAGCCCTCGTGGTCAGCCGCCGTTGCTTCGCTTGCGACTGGATTCTTTGCCGACACGGCTGGCTGCTCGACGGGAAGGCCTGCGGCCGCACGCACCTCATCGGCGAACTCGGCTGCGGATTCCCCGGCTTCTCGATGAAGCCGTTGAAGTCGTTGGCGACCAACTTCTTGTACCCGTCGCGGTCATGGCGAATTATCCGAAACGATCCGCCCCGAGGTTGCTGTGCTTATACTCGACAGCTTCGATGTCGTCAAAAGCGATCACTCGCGGCGAGGCCTTCTTCTTCGCGCCTAGCGTCAATGCACCCGAGTGTTCCATCGTCACTGTGCGCAGCACAGTATCGAGCACAACCGAGCAGTGATGGCCTTCGAATCGCGTGATTGCCATGTCTGCACGCTCCTAATTCAGAAGTGTGTCCCTTTGACCAAACTCCGACCGAGTGTAGTCACACACTAGGTGTCCAATAAAAGTCGGAACTACAACCTGACGCACTTTACTGTCGGATGAAGCCACCTATTGTTACGTCATGAGAGGTGACGAGGCGCGTGTGGTTGAGGGGTTTGTGGGGTGGCTGTCCACGCAGGGGTGGACAGTGCGCACTGAGGTGGACTTCGTCGACGTCGTTGCCGAGAAGGAAGGACACACGCTCTACGCTGAAGCCAAGGGTGCGACCACCGCACCGGGACTGGACGTCAATACGGCCATCGGACAACTAGTGAGCCGAATGCCAACCGAGTTCGATGAGTGTGCGTCGTTTGCGTTGGTCGTGCGTGACGAGCGTCGATCAGTCAATGCGGCCATACGAGCGCCTCAGCGGATTCTTGATCTGCTGAGGATCTCGTTGTACGCCGTGGATGAGAACGGTGGAGTACGACAGCTTGTAGGCCGTCGTACATAGATCGGCTCGCTGGCGCCGGGCGTCACCACTCCCGACGACGTGGTGCGCAACGATAACGGTTACAGCGTGTGTATCGTCCACGCCGGTAGCTACCTCACCGCCCCCCGCAACGCGCTAGAACCTGGCTTGATGCCATCTGAAGTGGTCTTGACTACAAACATTTCTCGCCTACTGCACTAGCTGTAAGAATGGCGCCGAGTTCGCGCACCGGACCGTCTGCCTGGGATGCAATGACAGGCTCACACGACAGCGCTCTACGCGCCGCGCTCACGTTTGGTCATTGATCGCTGCATCTGCGGCGTTGCGTTTCACCGAATCAATACCGTTTTGGGCGGCCGACTTTGACTCATATGCCTCACTGGAGGCGATGATCTCGCCGTTCGCCGCCTTCAGCCGAAACCGGAATTTGTCGGCCCTGTCCTTGTACAGTTCAAACTTGCCCGCCACGATATGTGTTCTCCCATCAGCGTCTAATGGAGGTATGGCAGCGAGGATAAGCCCGCTCGTGTGAGCATGTCTGTGAAATGGGTAACTCGCTGAGCGGCATTGCCTATTTCAAGACTGATACCAAGGTTATCCAGTGCGTCTTGGGCGCGTGTATCTGCTCCTAAAGACCTTCAGGGATTGTCGTGTACTTGATTCCGTGTCTCTTGTACAGCTCTTTGATCGAAGTCGCTGTCTGCCGGAGATCCGTAGACCGCCGCTCGGATCGCCGGACTCTTTAGGTTGAGTCCGATCAGTTCGCGATCACTCTCGACACCGATCGCGATGATCCGGTCGAAGGCATCGCCATGCTCGTCGCGTTACTGCGCCAGTGCCTTGAGCTTAGGAGCAGCGTCTCCGTAATGTGCGCCGTGCGGGTCGATGATCGACGGCTGCAGGACATCGTCAGCCAGGTGCACGAATACGAAGTCCGGCTGTACTGACTTCCACACGTCACCGGATTTGTGTGCGATCCTCAGCGAGTACTTGCCTGCGGCCGACGGATTGCGGTACCACCCCTCGAGAGAACCACTGGCAAGCTCGTGGCGATCGTCGCTCGCTCCCAGCGGTTCTTCGTCATCTTCAGGTCCAGCGGGTAGTCGCCGCCGGACGTGGAGAGCACGTGCCGGCGCACCGTTGGGAGTGGTTTGCCGTCTGGGTCCTGAGTACCGACTCGCTCGTCATCCTTGACCTGGATGGCTACGCGCTCAGGTTCGCGACCCATGTCCTCGATGGTTTCGTAGACGCGGGCGCGCACATCGTTCAAAGCCTTGATTTCGGCTGCTTTCGTCGTCAGCCATAGGCGGGTCAGTGAGTCCGCCGCATCCTCGGTCGGGCCCTGGACGTCAGCGTCGATGAAGGCCAACGCCGCCACGCGTGCCCGGACCGAAGTGATGTCAATGTCTGGATCGCCGGCCTCGTACGCCTCGTGAATTGCCGCCTGCATGTTTCGTTGGAGGTACTTGTTCACCACTGAGGTCGTCAGCATCCGACGCAGGTGCCGCAGCGCATCGTCGACCGTCGTTGCGTCAGCGGAACGGACCTCGATCATGTTTGAGGCCTCATTGTCTCCGTGTTTGGCTGTGATGCGTCGAATATCCGCGGTCCATGATCTGGTCGTCTGTTCGTCGACGGCTTCCTGATTTGCCACAGTGACTCCGTCAAGCACTTCGAACATCGCTGCGTGCGCGGCCTTGTCCGCATCGCTCACCAGTTCGTCACGGGACAGCTCGACCGCGGCTTTGAGCATCCGCTTGATCGGCTTGGGCGCCGCGGCGGGCTTTGCATACGACGGGAGTCCGGCGATCAGCTCGACAACCCTGGCATCGACCTCTGGATTGCGAACCAATGTCGCAGGGGCGAACAATACGTTCGGCACCGGGACGTTCGACCCGCCTGCGCGCGGCGGGATGATCCCCATGATCTCCTCGGCTACCGTCTTCGCCGTCGCCTTGTCGAAGTAGGGCAGGTTAGCACGCCGCGCTGTTCAGGCGATCGACGCTCGTCGACTGCGCCAGCGGAGTGCGCACCATGCGGCCGAGGAGCTGAGTGACGTAAGTGTCGTCCCTGGCCGGCCGCAATGACACCAGCACTTCGGCGCGGGACAGTCCCACCCAGTCGAGACCGCGTTCCTTGGCGACCAGCACACGAATGCGGGTGATCGCTCTCGATATCCTGCGGTGCCACCCTCGGGATCTCATAACCGCCGACCTCGATTATCGCCCGATCGCCGAGAACGTGAGCCACGCAGTCGCCGG
Source organism: Gordonia sp. SID5947 (assembly GCF_009862785.1). Taxonomy (NCBI): domain Bacteria; kingdom Bacillati; phylum Actinomycetota; class Actinomycetes; order Mycobacteriales; family Gordoniaceae; genus Gordonia; species Gordonia sp. SID5947. The sequence goes on from NZ_WWHU01000002.1 coordinate 81,212, forward strand.
CCATGGCGGGCCAGTTCTTCCGGACCGTCTCCAGAACTATGCGAATGAGGTCGTTCTCCTCGGCGAGGCCCTTCTCCGAGTCTTTCTCACCTGCGGTCTTGTTCGGGATCTGCACCACCAGCAGCGGCAGTACCGGCTCAATACCTTCTTGCTCGCAGTAGCTGTCCCACCGCTCGCACACCTCGACAAAGTCGATTGTTGCGTCGCGCACCATTGTCGTCGAGAAGTCGCCGGCCTCGTCGGGATGTCGAGCGTCAGAGAGTTCTTCAGCAGTCCCGACGCCTGCACATCTTTCGGCTCGATCTCGACGTTGCTGCGCTTGGTGAAGACTGAAGCCTTCTCCATAGCAGAGTCGAAGCGTTGCACTGTCGCCGAGATTCCAAGCACGATCGGGACCGCTCGGTTCACCCCGTTGCCGTTGATGATCTTCTGGACGATCGTTTGGTCGTTGCTCGACGAAGCCTTCATACCCTCATGCGCCTCGTCAAGCACCACGTAAAGCGTCTTGTCCTCGTCGGCAATCGTGTTGTCCAGAATCTCCCAGAATGTGTAGTGGCGTGAGTCAGTGTGCTTGACGAAATCGGCCGTTTTGCTGAGCTTGTCGGGATTGATGAAGTAGATCTTGCCGGTCTTCAGCGAATCGCCGGCGAAGGTCTTGTCCAGCAGTACCAGGTCGCCGGGTGGGATTCTGTCAGCGCACTCGATGAATCGCCCTCTGGTCTGTTCGTTGAGCGAGGGGTCCTTGGAGACCCACAGCACAACTGCGGTCTGATCAGCCTCGACGTCGAACTCATCGCTGCCGTGCAGCAGCGCCTCGATCACCGTTGCGGCGATCACGGTTTTTCCGGACCCGGTCGTCGACGACAGCGCGAACGTCGTCCGTTCATCGCGGCCGCGCCAGTCTTCCCTGGCGTAGCCGAGTCTTGTCAGGATTTTGTCGACGGCATCGACCTGATAGTCCTTTAGCGTGAACTTCATGGCTCAGGCTCTCCCAGTGTTGATTTGGAATGTGCGCAGGTACGACTCGTAAAGCCTGACCGGCTCCACGCCGTCGGGCAGCTGCCCCACGATCGCCTGGTATTGCGGCTCATCGTCAGTGACGATGTAGACCACCCTCAGCCCTTTAGTTCTATCGACCACCGACAGGAACGCACTTGCGGCGTCGACACTGAACAACACCGCGTACTTCTCAGCCACATCAAAAGTGTCGCAGCGTATGTCGATGACCCTGCCCTCGGCGCCAGCCCGCAACCACAGCAGAGGTGAGATCCTCTCGAATGCCAGATCCAGCTCGACTAGCGCGGCGTTCTCGTAGGTCAGTGTGAAGAATTCGACGTTCTCCTCGAACCCGTCGGCCATTGGATACTCGTCGCTGAACGCATAGTCGCCGTCGATCGTGATGCCTTCGGGGGTGCAGCCGGTCACGGCTGCAGTGATCCGAGGCTTGGTGACGCGCTCGCAGATGCCGCGCGAATCCCAGTCGGAGTCGCCGGGACGCAATCCACGCTTCAGCAGTGAGACCTCCTCGTCGTTGACCTCGTTATTGGTGACCAGGATCGACCGGCGGCGACCGTCATCCTCCCTGTTAAGCCTCATCACCGCATGTGCGGTCGTCCCTGAGCCGGCGAAAAAATCGAGGATGAGTGCCTCCGGCTTGTCCTTGACGAAGAACCTCAGCGAATCCTCCACCGCGTATAGGGATTTGGGAAACGGAAAACGATCGCCCAGGGATCAGCTTCCGCAGGAGGCTCGACCCGTGGTCGGCGGCAGAGTGAGCTGTCAGATTCCACTGCGTCGTCGGGATGGCACGGTTTCCCTGAGCTGACTCGCTCTCTACGACGACATGGCCGTTCTTTCCGATCTCATAGGCCCCGAACACGCCCTGTGCCAGCTTGGTCTGCTCGCCGGACTTCAAGTATGAGATCGCCGTGCGTTCGCCGTTGAAGCGGCCCGATCGAATGAACCCGTTAGCCAATAGCCTCTTCGCGGTAGCGACATTGGTCTGCCACCGGCCTTCGCTGCCGTCTTTGCGGATGGGCCAGATCGCCACCTCGCTGGGGTCGGCGCACTCGTAATCCTCCCGACGGGCGTCAGGAGGGATTGGCTGGTCGAACCGGAGAAGTTCGCCCGCTTCAGACAGGATGACTGGGTAGAATTTTAGTGGGCTCTCCTGTCGCTGCGCACCAGTGCCGCTGCGTAGAAAGCCATCCCAACGAATCTTGGCCGTCGACGTGGATTTCCCGCCGCGCCATTCAGGCCAAGACCAGAGGCGTCGGCTCAGCCCGGCCAAACGAGACGACGAACAGATACTCATCAGAGCGCCTGAATGCACCGTCTCGCTTCTGGCCGGAGGGTTGATCGCAACACTGACCATCTGGATCCGCGCTTCCGGGAACGTTTGCTCCAGCAACAACCCGAGCCGCAGGTATTCCTTCTCGTCGATGGTAACGATCAGTACGGAGTCCCCAGGGTTCAGCAGCTCCCGTGCGACCTCAGCCGCCGTTCAATGAAGGCGAGCCACTTTGAGTGCGCATAGGAATCGTTAGGATCGACGTAGTCGTTGTTGTACTTCCAGTCATTTGCCCGGGTGTTGTACGGCGGGTCGATGTAGATGACGTCGACCTTGCCCCGGTTTGTGAACAGTAGAGCCTCGAGCGCATGAAAGTTCTCGCTGTTGATCACCGTCTGAAACGGTTTGTCGCCGCCGCGCCCGATCCGTCCGGTCGACACCAGTCCCGGATAGATTGGATCGCGGAAGTCTGCACGAACACTAGATCTTCGATCGACCGCGAAGACTCTTCCTTGGTTCGCGGATCGATCAGCTGTGCGACTTTGGCCTTCTTCGGCCCAGTTAGCTTCGTGACAACCCAGACCGCGTCCGACTCGTCGGCCAACTCTCCCCGCACTGGAGGAACCGGACCTTGTCGCCGACCGAGATCGGTCGCCCGGTCATGCGACCGACTCAGGGTGTGCCGCTCGAAGTTCAGTCCGAACTGACGCCGCGACTGCAAGAGTCAATATGTCGGCGCAGCTCTTTCGCCGTCTCAGGATCGGTGCTCGCCACCCGATCGAGAAGCGCATGGAGTTCGTTGCTCACAGCGGTCAACACTACTTCGCGGCCGCAACGGTCTGCGAATAAGGATGGTGTTGGGTGCGCGTAGCCCACGCCTTCGTCCCCAGGCAAATAGTTGGTGTTCGACGTGCTCGTCACCTTCAGTCGGGTGCGGGTTCTGCATCGGAGGGAGTTCTCTGTATCCTGCTCGAATGCTGGGCAGGAAGCGGTCGTGGACCGAGCGCCTCCAGGATTGGGAGCGTTCGTCCGAAGATGCCCAAGAGCGCATGGAGGCGACACGCGAGCGCATCAAGGCGACGCAGGAGCGGCGGAGCATCATCAGTGGTACCTGCACAGGGTGCGACGGCGTTCTGGTCATGGATATGGACCGCAAATGCTGGTCCTGCGGACACAGAGCGGGACTCATTCAATCGGCCAGTGGTGTCCAGACGTTCACCTTGAGCGGCGCGATCAAGTGTTGACCCGGCACCAAGCTGCAGTAGAGAAGCGCATCAAAACAAGATATGGATGAACTGGTCGAGCAGCATCCAAGCGGCGAGATCGAAAACAATCTATGCTGCAGCAGGATTACTGCACGGCATGACTTGGCAGCAGGCCGAGCGCTATGTGTGTGGGTGGATGCAAAACACATCGCACTACGAAGATGCCCAACTGACGTCTCCGGGCGCTGACGACGGTATTGACATCGTATGTGACGAGGCGATTGCACAGGTCAAGCATCATCAAACGGCCGTCGGGATCGCCGAGGTGCAGCGCATGCTGGGGATCGCGGCCGCATTGAACAAGCAGGCATTATTCTTCTCCGCTTCGGGGTATACCCGAAGGCAACCATTTTCGCCGCTAGGTACCGCATCGCGTGCTACACCTACCCCCGGTACGTGAAGTCAATTAGCCCAGCCCATAGAGATACCTCAATCGTTCAGGCGCTCGGCCAATGAGCCTCGAGACGCGCAGCCTGCTGTTATGGAGTGGAGTTCGTCCGGTCCCGGGGTTTATCCGTGTCTCGGGCATGGCGTGTGTTTGTCGTTAGTATGATTAACACGGCTGGGCTCTGGTGTGTACCAGACTGGCCACTGTATGCCTGTGCCACAGGCGCCGGTCAGGTCCGCGCCGTTGAAGGTCGCGCCGATCAGGGTCGCATGGGTCAGGTCGGCGTCGGTCAGGTCCGCGAGGGCAGGATCGCGCCGGTCAGGTCCGCGCCGGTCAGGTCCGCGCCGGTCAGGTCCGCGCCGGCCAGGGTCGCGCCAGCCAGGGTCGCGAGGGCAGGGTCGCGCCGGTCAGGTCCGCATGGCTCAGGTCCGCGCCGGTCAGGTCCGCGCCGGCCAGGGTCGCGCCGGTCAGGTCCGCATGGCTCAGGTCCGCGTCGGACAGGTTCGCGTCGGTCAGGTTCGCGTCGGTCAGGTTCGCACGAGTCATTACAAGTCCTGCCAGATTCATCGTATCCAAACTCAGCTCTGCAAAAGGTCGCTCCTGCAAGGGATCATTGTTAGATCGTTCTCGTACAAATCGCACGTTCTCGAGTCGTTCTGCCCGCGCAGCGGCGGCAGCTGCGATCTCTCGATCGCGATCCGCTCTGGCATCATCAAGTCTTGCACCAGCCCACAAGACCACCCCCGCGATCAGTAGTGCGACCACACCGTCACGCACCCACCGGGCGGGTCTGGCAACCACTCTTTCGCGTTCGCCCACCGGCTAGGTGCGGTCTGCCACCATGCCTGGATGCGTTGCCAGAGGAGTGTTAGCGGCCCAGGCCGCGAAGGCGGATTAGTCGTCACATCAGGATTCTGCCCGTCCTGGCCCAGAGTGCGCGACACGAATGCCTGGTCGTCGCACGGATGATGCACTTGATGTGCCGCCGCCGCAGTGAAACCCAATTGTCGGTCTGCTCACGACAAGCGCAATCGATTTCGCGGGGGCCATCGTTGGCGGAACGTTTTCTTCAACCGCGATTAGGGCATCGTGCGTGAATCCGCCGGAAGGCGCATCGCCTCCGGCGGCACCCACAACGTGACCGTCGCCCGCGACACCCCATTCACACTTTGGATCGGCAACTCACACAACGCGCGCCACTGCCCATCACACAACTGCAACCACGCCACCAGGCGGGCCGGCATCTCACGCTCCACCCGAACACCGAATGCCCTCACCCGCAACGACACCTGCGACGGCGCGAACCCAACAGGCCGGCCAGCAGTCGGGTCCAGCACCGACATGTCCACCACCACCGCACGCGGCGGCTCACACAACCGCAACGTCCGCCGATCCGGCCACAAATCCACTCGAACATACGTACGAAGTCTAGTAGAGTCCCCACCGTGGTGGGTACGGGCACGGAGGGAAGGTCCGCGCCCTACCCACCACATCAGCCACGTCACCGGCACCACGGGGTCACGACAACAACGGTTGTGCCACCGACCAAAAGACGAGTACGAAAAACCAGGCCACACCCGCGAGGCAGCCGTAATCCCCCCACCGCTTCGTGCAGATAGCAATCACGGTGAGGGTAATCGCCACCAGAATCGCAACCATCAGCATCAACTGGTAGGTCTGATGCGCCGACTGAGAGAGAGCGGTTATCAACATGCGGCGCAGCCTACGACCCGCGTTTTCGAAACCTCCCAGCTCCGAAACCCAGCAGCACGCACCGTCACCGGTTACCCCGCTCACCTAGGCACAGAAGACCGACGCGCTACCGCGACACCAAGCCCTCCCGCACCTGCACCGCTCCCGCACAATCACCTTTACGTTGGAGTACGTCCGGGGCGGTCGCCTCGGACGTTCGTCCGCGGTTCGGGGCGTGGCTCGACAATCACCTGTTGTCGCTGGTGGCTTGGCGTGGAAGGTCACCCCGGACCGTGACGGGTCGTTTCGGCCGCTGATTGAGATGTGTTCGCGAACTTGTCGCTGTGTAAAGGTGTGCCGGCGAAACCACCCTGACGAGCCAACCGCACACGGAAGACAGTATGGACGAAAAGATCTGGGTAGGAATCGATGTCGGTCGGCATGCGCATCACGCCGCCGCGGTCGACGAGGCGGAACAGTGCTGTGTCTCGGCGGCTTCCCAACGATCAGCATGCTATCGAAGCGCTGGTGGACCGGTCGCTGGTGTCGAGACGTGGTGTGGTGGGCGATCGATATGACCGCGCGGAGTCGGCATTGTTGCGGGGTGTGCTGGCTGCACGGCGGCAGCAGATCCGCTATGTGCCCGGTCGCGTCGTGCACAGTATGACCGGTGCGTTTGCGGGTGAGGGCAAGACCGATGCTCGCGACGCGGTCGTGATCGCTCAGACAGCCCGCCTACGTGGCGATCTCGCGACGATCACCGTGCCCGACGACCTCGCGATCGAACTCGACCTGCTGACCGGACATCGCAACGACCTCGTCGCTGAACGTACGCGAGGCATCAACCGCCTGCGCGCCTGCTGACCCGCA